>JAQVWW010000002.1 GCA_028709505.1 Eubacteriales bacterium | reverse complement strand
CACAGGTTTTACACTTCTTGTCCTTCTCAAGGGAGGTTTCGATAAAGCGCATCATATTCTCGGCTCCCGCAATGTTTTCAAAAGACATCTCGTTGATGTTGCCTACCTTCCATCTGTCGATACAATAAAAGTCACAGGGAAAAACCGTTCCGTCGGCTTCGAATACAAACTGCATTCCGCAATAGCCCGACACGCCGCATTGTTCTGTTCTTTCTCCCTTTGCCATCCTGATAAGGTTGTCAAAAAACCGGATGCTGACATATCTGCCACGTATCAGATCATCGTACCAAAGCCTGAAAAGCGTCTTGAGGAATTCCTCATACCGGTGAGGCGTGAGCGAGTATGGGGACGAAAAAGGCGCTCTGTCGAGAGGGTCAAGGCAAGGAATAAACTGAAGGTAATAGAAATTGTTTTTTTTGTAATATCCGTATATCTTTTCAATATGCTTCGCGGTATAGGCGCTCACAACCGTCAAGATATTATAATTGATCTGATAGTCGTCAAAGATCCTGGCAGTCCGAAGGATTTCTTTATGCGTCCCTCTGCCGCAGGCGTCGATCCTCAAATAGTCGTTGATATCCCTGGTCCCGTCAAGCGAAAGTCCCACAAGAAAATCGTGCTTTTTAAAAAATTTCACAAATTCTTCGTCTACAGAAATCCCGTTGGTCTGGATGGTATAATACAGCTTTAAACCTTTTGTGTTCATCTCCCCGGCCTTGTGCACGAAAAACTTAAAAAAATCAAGGCCCGCGAGGGTAGGTTCTCCTCCCTGAAACATAAAGGTGACGCTCCTGTGAGCATAGGCGAAAGCCTTTTCTATGATACTGACCGCGGTTTGAGGCTTCATGAAGCCATAGGACGGATTATCTCTGGTTTCGGAAAGACTGTGGTAAAAGCAGTACTTGCAGCGCAGATTGCAAAGGCTGGAAGCAGGTTTGATCAAGAGGGACAAATGCTCCATCATACGTCCCGGCTCCTTTCATAACCTTATTGAGAATGCGGTGCCGCACAGCGGCAGCAGGGTCTTTATCCTAAAAGCATTCTCCCAATGATACAAAGCTTTTGGCTTTGACTCTATTCTATCATAACCGCATTGAGAATGCGTTGCAGCGAAGCTGCGGGAAGGGCTGTGCCCCGAAAGCATTCTCTCAATGCTTCAAGGCCGAAAGCTTTGAAGCTATTTTATCATGAATAAATAGATTATATTTTGAGTGTTCATACAACTCTAATAATTTAGAAGCAATTTGGAAAAATTAACTGTTGGTTTCTGAACCAAATCCGTTTTTTAATGATTCTCCAGTAAAAATATCCATTGTTTCAACGGCAGTTGCCCATAAATGTTGAATGTGAGTGCGTACTTGAATTTCAATGAATAGACCATTGTATTTTTCATTGCGGTCGCTATGATAAGAATAAGTAATATGATAACTGCGATAACCCTCTTCTTTAGGGGATTTAATATAATCATATTCTTCGCGCAGTTTATGTCGCATGCTTGATTTTTTGAGTTTTCCAATTATTTTATACGCTTCTTCTATTGACGAAACAATTACGCGACAACCGCCAATATCTTGCATCGTACATAATCCCATATTAGGAAAACGGTTAAGTTTATTTGTAATAGATTGAAGTCTTTTAAGACGTTGTGCGACAATAGCATTAATCCCTGCAGTCTTTTTTACGTGACAATATATAATCTGCACTGGAACGCATGAGCAGCACGCCCATTGTTTATAACTAAAAGTGCATCTTGTTTGTCATCAAAAGAAGATGTATCTGTTGCAAAAATTCTACCAGCTTTTTTTACCTTTGATCTAGAATATTCCACTTCCTTATAACGAGATTTTGCCATATCATACACCTCCCCATCCTCGACAGAATAAGGGCTTTCTCGTAAATGTTGTAACACCATTTTGACCACCAGTATGACGCTGGACCCAAACGCGCAATTCGATTTGCGGCTTACGAATTTTTATGCCCGAAAGTGGTGACAACTAAATAGCAAAAGCATTGCAGCAGCGTTGAGAGAAAAGATGCACAGCCGAAAAAGCCCGCAGTTGCGGGCTTTTTCGGCTCTCTACCCCCCGATTTCAAAAAGTGCGTTTCCGTAGATGCAAAACAGAGCAACCGACATTTTGATGGGATTTGAACCTTTTAGGATTGCGTCTGGCAACGAATGATAAGCCTTTGGCTAAACAGAAAGCACAGGCTGCCTGGCTATTTAATTATACTTTGCCTTTGGCTTCTCCTTTGCAGCGCCGCCGCGCCGGATGCGCAGCGCGACGACAACCAGGAAAATGCCCGTCGCGATAAGAAGTAGCGATCCCATTGAAAAACCCGTATCCGTCTCCAGTGCGTTGATAGATGGACACACCTTAAAATAGCGTACAGCTATCGGGCCCGCAGATATGCCGGTGCCGGTTGCGCTGCCAATCACTTTTGTATTCCCAGAGACGATCGTTGCGTCGTCCAGCACAAACTCATATCCCACAGAGTAGCTGTACCGATTAGGAACGGCTTCGTCCCGTTCGCCGCCTTCGCGGCGGATAGAGGTGACGATGCCGGTTGCGCGCTCGCCGGCAAAGCCTAACACAATCCTGGATGTTCCCATGGCAATCAGCGCCAGGCCCAGCAGCGTCATCAGTACCAGGGGAACCAGTCTGTTTTTCATAAGCGACCGTCCTTGGCTCTTTTTATTATATAGGACCTATCATTTGATATTGAATCCGACGCATTATTCCTGCTCCTTTCGGTAACATCCGTCTTCCGCGCGCACCAGCGTCATGTAGCTTTCGACATAGAAGGTGTCTGTTTTCTTGTCGTAACCGACTATAAAGTTTCTCTGGATGCTTTTATCCGGTGTCCATATGACTGCGTGGGCCCGTCCGGGAGAGCGGTGAGGCACCTGCATTTCCTCGTACGCCAGTTCCAGCGGCTCTGCTTGCGCATTGTTAGATGCAGTTATTGCCTCAAAAATCTGCTTATTGCCGGGTGTGGGCGCAAGCGGCGCGCAGGAGCATAGCAACAGCGCCATCAGCAGGGCGGCCGTGATACATCCGGCGGATTTCTTATATTGATGTATCATAAGCAGCAAATCGTCATGGAGCCGGCGTTGGGTTATATTCGAAACTCAAATCCATACCGTCTGATGTCAACGCTGTGACCGTTTGCCCTGTTATCGCATACCACTGCGGGCACGCTTTGGGAAAATCAGCTTCTTCGCCGCCGGTGAGCGCCGGAGGCTTACTTGCGTCCTTTAAAATGCCCAGCATGCCATCCTCTGCGCTTAAAGAGAGTTGATACAGCGTGGCTGCGCCCTCTTCATTGACCAGATAATACTGCGCAGCATACCCAAATATTGTCTTTTGGTATTGCGCATAGATGTTTTCGTTGCCGTCCTTTGTATGGGTGCAAACCAGCGCATCGGCTCCCGCGTCATATGTTACGTCAAGCGAACATGGCCCGCCGTCTTTATCCGTGTAGTTTACCCGATGAAGACCTCCATTTTCCGAGTATTCGATGTCGGATGCCCCCATGACCGCCAAGCCAACCGCTATGGACTGTTTCCCTTGACCCAAAAGGGTAATCGGAACCAGATCGAGCTCTACCGATACCAGCGGTAACAAGGACATGGCACCCCACACCGTATTTTCGTTTTGGGTAAGTGCCTCTGCCAATTTGGTAAGGAACTCTGTTTTTACGCCCGAATATGCCTCATAGGCTTTGGATATAGTCTCTGCGTCGGCCATATCGTCGACGGGCTCTGTTGCTTTGACAATATCACTGTCGGTATCGGTGGCTTTAGCAGTATTGCCGGCAGCGTTTGTCGCTTCAACAGCATTGCCGGCGGTCTGTGTTGGCTCACTATTTGTCCTTTGATTTTGTGCTGGGCTACAGCCGATAATAACCATACAAAGCATCATGGCTACCAGCATGACAACAACTCTTTTCATAACACGATCCTCCTGTTTAATGTCATATTTTTATCTTCCCATGGAAAATCCGGTGGAATTTCTGCCTTTCTATCGGCATTTTTTTGTTTGAAGCAGGACCTTTTGCTCGACCTGCGCATAAATTTCGCTGGTGCAAAACAGCGCGACGCGCTCCGAAAACCCGCCCTTAAGCAATATCGTCTGCTGCCGCGGTTTGTATTTTACCTTTCGGACGTGGCTCCATTTGAGAACCGCGCCTTGCCGCGACTGTGCCAGCATCCCGATGCCCGCGACGGTCGCTTTGCCGGATAGCAGGCCCAATACAACCGTCAGCGCATTTACAATCCGGTTCTTTTTTGCCTGCTTCGCCTGGGTGCGGCAAAGCACGCCCTTATCATCCAGCACAAACTCGGCCTCATACTTTCCCCGGTAAAACGCCATGATGAAAAGCCATGTCAGGATAAGCAGCGCGCCGATCATCCCCAAGCCATAAAGCGTGTAAACGCTTTCACCCGACGTCAGCGCCATGACCAGCGCGACAAGGCCAAAAGGGATACCGATGGCAAGCCCGAGCTGCTTCAATATAACCGTGTTCCTCAAGACAGGCACGCTGACGCGCCATTGAATGGTTGCCTGCGTATCGTTCATCGCCGTTTCCGCTTCTTGCGTCGGCTGTTCATCGTTCCCGCCCATGCCTGCGCCGGTTGCCTCGCTTCTCATTGCCCCTCCTGCTCGCTGTCCCAATAGATGACCTCCACCTGCGGGCAGATGGCCGGGTTGCCGGTTTCGTCCGTGTACGCAAACAGGCCGGTCACCACGCCCCACGCGTTGATCCAGTCGTCCCCGGTCATCTTAGGTTCGCCCACGGCGTAGCGGTACAGCAGGCAGACGGGATAGCCACCGTCGGCAAAATGCCCAATGACGATGGTGCCGCTCGCCGCCTGCTCCGCCATCCCGAGGGAAAAGCCCCAGACATGGACGGGATAGTCCATCGAGTCGTGGTCGTCCATGATAACGCCATACATCAGCTCGTCCATGTCCTCGCATTGCGGCTTGAAGGCTTCGCCGCGGCGCTTTCTGTCGGCCTTAGTTTCCACCAGCATATCGTTCTCAAACGCACCCTCGAAGATCCGTGTGCCAGATTTGATATACAGCGTGCCCGCTGCGTGCAGCTTCCCATCCGCCCACATGCCCTGATAGCGCAGCACGCCGTTGTCCGTGATCGCGCCGTTGCCGTTGAGTAAGCCGCCGCGGAATGTGCCCGTAGAGACATAAGAACCCTCCTTCTTCACGCCCTCGCCGGCTATTTCGCCGTTCTCCCACTGCCCCTCATAGCTCCAATCCATACCTTTGTCGCTTTTTTGCATGATAAAGCTGCCTTGGCCGTGCGGCACACCGTCGTTCATCTCGCCGGTGTAAGTGCCCTCGCCGCTGTCGTATGCCATATTCACGGTAATGGTCTGATTGCTGACCATTTCCGGCGTAACGCCGGGTAAAGGCGGCTGCGTCATCTGTACGGGCGCCGGTTCACTCACGGTCGCGGCCGTCCCGGCTGCCGGTTTGTCAGCCGTCTGCGCCGGTAGCGGCTTTCCCGCGCATAATAGGAAGTACACGCCCACGCACAGCACCGCCGCTGCAGCCGCCGCGAGGGCGAAAATCAGCCAGAGCTTCGGGCGTTTAGCCTGTGGCGGCGCATAGGCCGGTTGTGGGGGTCTGGCTTGGCCGCAATGGATGCAAAATACCGCGCCCGGCGCAAGCTGTGCGCCGCAGCCGATGCAAAATGCGGGCGACCGTGGCCGCAAGGCCGGGGCGGGAGTCCCGCAGGCGGAGCAGAACGCCGCGCCCGGCGCAAGCGCCGCGCCGCAGTTCGCGCAGGCGTCCCGAAAAGCTTGGTGACCGGGAACCGGCTGCGGGCCGGGCGCCTTGGCACGGGGCGTTAAGCACAGAAACAGGATCAGCAAGACGATTGCCAGCGCGCCTAATCCCGCGGCGATGTAGAGCAGTATACGCCACGCTCCGGTGGCAGGCACAAAGCCGTTCCCATCCCAGGGGGTGGCGCCCTTATCCGTTCTTGCAGCCAGCGCAGCTGCGATCTCTTCCAGGCCGGCATCACCCTCATATCCTTCTGCCAGGCGCACAAGCTCCTCATAACTCATTTCGGGAACGGGTAAGACGCCCGAAGCGTTGACGTCTCCGTAGGTGGCGGCAACCTCGGTCCCGGCAGGGGCCAGATCTGCGGCGGATATGCGCGCTTCTGCAAGCGGCACAGCCTGCCCGGCGTTTTCTGTCTGACGCTGCTGCAGCTCGGCCAGATCGCCTTCGTAAATGACGTTTCCGCCCGGCACCGAAACCCGCACGCTGCCCGTTAGTTCCCTGTCGGGCAGGCCGATGACCACCCTGGCGTCGTCCACAGCGCGCAGCGTCCGGCTGCCCTGTTCGCCGTTGGGCAATATATCCACCAGCAAGTATTCCGCCGCCTTGCCGCTCAGATACAAATATCCGCCGTGCGGCGGCTGTATGGTCTTGCGCGCGCGCAGGGCGTCGCTGGACTGTCCGGCCGTCAGGCTGCTTTCGTCGTATTCCCGCAGCGGCTTTGCGGGGTCTATGCGGCCGTTTTCATCCACGCCGAACATCAGGTCGGCATACGGCTCGTTCGCATCCCGCCTGCCCGCCGTACCGCCCGGCAGACCGCGAAACGGCTCGCCGGGATCGTATCTTCCGCTGCCAAACGGCATCCGGTACAGCCCGCCGGCAATGGCGTATTGCCTCAGCTTTCGCGCCGCCTCCGGCGATTTTTGGGCCAGGTATGCTTCGACGGCCGTATAGTATTCGTAAAAATTCTCCCTGTCGGCGTCGAGCACGCCCCAATAGCCCTTGATATCGCCGGCCAGAGCGTGCGTGTTGTACAGCAGCGTGGCAATGGCGAACTCCTCGCTTTTGCCGTTGTTTTTCCAGGCAATATACCCGCCCGGGGTTCCCAGGTCGATCCAGCTCAGGATATGCGGGTTTTTGTATCCGCCATACAACTGCACCGTCCCCGCAAAAAAGGTGGCAAAGCCCTCGATATACGAATCCGAGGTCGTGTCGTTAAAGTAGCCGCCGTGGTTTTCGTTGCCCGGGCCATATTCCGCATATGCCCTGAATTTGCCGTTGGTGATAAAGTCAAACGCGTGTCCAAATTCGTGCAGAAGGGTAAAGCGCGAATTGTCGTCGCGCAGGCTGTCCGTTTCCTCCAGGCGGATGCAGTTCTCGCCGGGCTGATAGTGCGAGCAGCCGATGGCCGGATCCACCGGCCAGCGCACCTCGATGCGAAGAGGTTGGCTGGTCATGCTGTCTGTTTCATCCAGCGTGACGGCGCCCAGGAACCACGCGTCGAAGGCGGCGGTATAGAGCGTGCTGTAGTTTTCCAGCCGCTTGGCGTGCTCGGCGTCCGCATTGTAATGATGTACCGGGTCGGGCTGGAGGCGGTCCAGCCCGGCGTCGAAGCTCCACGCACCCAGGCCCAGATTGTAAAAGGACAGCAGCCGGTAAACGGATATCGGCGCATCGGGCTTTGCCTCCGGAAAATCGGTCGGGTCAACCATGAGCCACGTGGAGAGGGAAATCTTGTTGTTGTCTTTGGAAAAGCCGTCCTGCATGTCGACGAAATAGAAGGCGTCCTTCCCGCCGTCAAACGGGTAGACGCATTGGAGCGTGCCGGTGAGCAGGATGCCCACCGGGCCATCGTTGTCCTCAGGAACGGGTATGCGCAGCAAATAGCGCCCCTCGTGGTCTGTCGCGCCTTCCACCACGGCGTCGGGCGCGCGGGATTCGTCATATTGCCCCTGTCCGTAGTACACCTGCGCGTCCAGCTGCATCCAGGGCATGGGCTTAGCCTCCGCGCTGAGTATTAGGCCTTTCAGCGCAAGGATGCCGCCGGGTTTGGGTGTTTCCGCTTGCCCGGCCGGTTTCTATTCATAGGTATAAGCGGTGATAAACGCATCCGGCGAGCCCGGTATGACGAGCATAAAATCGAAGGTGATCGTGTCTGTTTCTCCCATTGCCAGCAAGTTTTCGCTGGGCTCGGGCAAAGAAAATCCAAGTGTCTGCGTCTGTTCATACGGCGTTTCAGGAAAAGAGGGGATTGTGTACCAGACCTCTGCTGTTTCGCCGCCCTCGCCGGTAAAAAGATACCGTGTGCATTCGATTCCGGCCGATACGGTTGTGCTCTGATAGATATACTCGGCGGCCTCCAGGGAACAGGAAGACTGGATGTTGACGGGAATACTAAGCGGTTCATTCGGCTTGATGCGCTCGGGCAGTACGCCAAAAGATGCACGTATCGTACCTTCATTGCGGCTGCTGCCTTTTTCGTCCGAATGTTCGTTATACCAGTCTATGGCAAAGTCGCAGCGGGCATATCGGTATTTGGTGGCGGATTCCTGTTTGTAGAACCAGCCGGTTCCTGAACTCGAATCGGACGAAAAAACATCCTCCGGGGTTTTATCCTCCACGCCAATGAGCACCCATTCTCCCTCCGGGCCGTCCGCACGGGCGGGTTGCGGCGATACAGCCATACCGCACAGGAGCAGAGCCGTGACCAGCAGCCACGCCAATATCTTTCTTTTCATAGAGGAAGCTCTCCTTTTGCTTGTTTGCACGGCTGTTTACAGTAGCAGGCACTTGCGGCGAAAGCAGCGGCCGCAGCCGCGAAAAGCATTTGCCCTATCCCCGTCTATACCGGCGCCGTAAACTTATTCATTCACAAAGCCGCGCTCGCTGCCGTCCAGGCGCATCCTGGACACGCGGAATTGCTCATCGTTGGTGGTGAAATAAATCCAGTCGCCGGCAACGCTCAGGGTGAAGCCATATCCGTCGGAGACCTTTTCCAGGCCGCTGCCGTCCGGCCGGATTCGGTACAGGTCGTTGCCCGTGTCTCCGCGGGGCTTCGACTGGATGTAGATCCATCCGTCCACCGCGGTGTGAAGCACCACGCTTGTGTCATAGATCTGCTGATGCCCCGTTCCGTCCAGCGCCTTCTTCTGTATCCCGTAGGGCGCTTTCTCCCAGTCCACATAATAGATGTGTTCCTCATAGATGAAGAATTGCTCCACCTTGACGTCGCAGACCCGCGCGCTTTGGCTGCCATCCAGCGCGATTCTGAAGATATTACCCTCTGCTTCGCCCTCCACCTTGCGCAGATAGTAAAGCCAGCCGTCGTGAAGCTGCCAGTTGATGCGCATCTGCTGTCCCATGCCGGCATCCTTCACAAGCAGCGTATCCTCGGTGCCGTCGGCCCGCATTCTGCAGATGGCGTCCCTGTCCGTATAGTAGAGCCATTCGTCCAGCACGCATAGTGTCGGCATCCAGCACTCCTTAACGATCTGCGGCAGCGCTCCATCTATGGGCATGACACAAATAGCTTCCTGATCCGAGACAAAGAACAGGCGGCCGCCGCTGACGTTGAGGCTTTTGAACCTGCCCTCCAACAGCATCCGCGCGTTGCCGCCGTCGGGGTCGCAGCGCCAGATGTTGCCGCCGTTCTGCCGGTCGGCATAGTAGAGCGCGCCATCGCTTAAAACGGCGTACCCTTCATTGAGAAGGTTGAGCGGATCGTTGCCCATGCCCTGCATGGGGGGCAGTGTTGGTGCGGGAACCTCCGGCGCGGCCGCAGACCCCTCTGTTTTGGCGGGCAACGGTTCCTCAGAGGTGGACACGCCGGCGGCGGGCGGGCTAACGGTGGCTGTTGGGGTTTCGTTTCGGTCGAAGGCCGGTGCGCATCCGGCCAATGCGCCGCACAGTATCAGCAGCGCGGCCGGCAAGGCGATTATTCTTTTCATAAAGGGATCTCTCCTTTTTCTCGTTTTCACAGTTATTTCAGCAGCGGGCATTTGCAACACAAGCAAATGTCGTCGCTGATCCGGCAAAGCGTACCGCAGGCATTGCAGAAGAGGATGCTGTCCCGCGATTTATCGTATTTCTCGTAGGATTTGAGCCCAGCGTGATGGCGCACGCGGTCGCCTATCTGAAAATAGTTGTATCGCGTATCGTCGTCCTCGGCGATCAGCCGGTGCTTTTTGCCCCGCTCATCCCGGATAACGACCACGTACCGGGTGTAATACTCAATGTAGGTATCATGATTTCCCGTGTCTTGGCGGCGGGTTTTCTTCTTGATGGTTTTATCGACCACCACGCCGTCCCACGTTTTGCTCCCCTTACGGCGGATTATCCGGAACAGCGCAATCATCAAAAACATACCGCCGATGGCAAACCCGATGAACAGCGCCTGGGGATTCTCCATCTCGCGGCTGGTTTGGCCGTAAATGGCAAAGCCGATGACGGCGGCGACGGCCAGTATTATGGAGAATATGGCCGACCAGCGGTTGGTGTTTTTGATGTATCTGGCAAAGGCCGGGTCGCTGATGCGGGGCGAGAATCCGCGCAGGCCCGCGGGCTGCGGCGCGCCTGCGGACGCCTGCTTGATGCCGCTGCCGCAGGCGGGGCAGAATGTTGTGTTTTCCGATAATTGTGTGCCGCAATTCGCACAATGCATAATCCCGTTCCTCCTGCCGCTAATTTTGGGTATCGCTGCCGGATGGTGTCTTTGTTCCCATCTGTCAGGACAGCAATGTTGGTATGATTCCAGTTTCATAATGGAATCGTTCGGAGAGCTCCGACATCTCCGCCGGATCGATTGCCGGGCGCAGGAGCCGGATGTTCTGCGTCCGCTTTTTCGTGCCGTAGGTGAAGCAGATGAAATCGTCTCCTATCTCCACGGCCCTGAGCCGGATGCCGTCCTGATTGAATTTGATAATTTTCTCGTCCAGCAGAATGCCGAAATACGAGACGATCACCTCCGTGCTTTCGGTATCCGGCCGCTGCGCCGCTTCAGCGGATATATCGCTGATAACGGCGGTGCGTATGTGAAGGATGGGATTCTCCGCAATGAGCCGCGCGATCTTCAGCTTCCGCAGCCCGCACATCCAAAACCCTGTCGAAATTCCGCTCATAATCATGACGCCTGCCAGAAGTATCTGCGCCCGGATTTCAGACATTGCGCCGCCGAAAACAAGAAGCATCGCGCCCGCCAGTATGCCAAAGCCGGTTAAAGCCGCCAAAACGAAATTTTTCCTTCTGATCGCTTTCAAACGCACGCCTCCCTTTCCGTCAGGATTTCATCCGTCAGGAACAGCATAGCAAAAGCGCAAAGATAAAAAATCACCCGACCGGGTAGTGTGCATAAAAAAAGCCCCCACCTTTTTCGGGTAGGGGTGAATATTTATGAAAATCAGCGTGTTATTCCGGCGTGGCCGCGTCCTCTTTTTTCAACATGATGTGAATCAGTTCCGTGCGACTTTGAATATTAAACTTGGAATAGATGTTTTTCACATAATACTTGACCGTGCTTTCGCTGATTGTCAACTCGCCGGCAATCGTCCTGTATGTTTTTCCCTGGAGCAGCAGGGAAGCGACCTGGCTTTCCCGCTGCGACAGATTTTCAAACCTTGCGGCGCGGCCGACCTCATCGGTTTGTTCCCGCGCAGGCATTTCGGAAAACGCCGTAAGGTACGCATGGCCTTGGAGCAGGGAGGAAAGACGCTTGTGCAGCGGCGGCAGCAGCGCCAGCGTCACGCAGACCACAGCCAGCGCCAGCAGCGTGGGATTCGGGCTATGACTATTTGAGGATGTGACCGCATTGCCGATGAGTCCGCCCAGCAGCACGCCCAGCACGTTGGCAGAGAGGCCGATACCGAGGATTTTTGCGGGATTTTTATGCAGCTCCAGCATTTCGCCGAGGATGCTCCACCAAAACAGATCGTATACCCCGCAGGCCCCCAGCATCAGCGTGTTGACCGCAAGATAGCTGACCACCCCGCGGCCAAGGCTGATAAAGCCGATAAACGAAAGCCCAATCATGGCGATGGCCACATAGAGTATATAGGTTCGGTTCATCCTTCGGGGCAGATTCCTCATAACAAAAAGCGCGGCGACGTAGGGAAGCGCCCAATACCAGCTTGTCAGCCATTCAAGATGCGCGAAGGCGGGCGCCACCACTTGATACATCAGGCCCGAATTGATGGTGATAATGACGATGAAGAGGCATAGGAAAGCCAGGAGCCCCGCCATGCTTATGGGGTTTTCCTTCTGGCCGGGCGAAACGGAGGAAGCGGCGGCACGGTCTGCAGGAAGCCGCAGGGCGAACGCAAACGCGCCCAAAAGCATCAACATGGACAGCGCCAGCCCGACATGCGGCGATATGTGGATGGCCGCCATGTTGAGCACTATCATCAGCACGTTGGATAAGATCAGCATGTCCGCCACCGTCTTGATGCGCTCGTTTTTGGGCGTACTGCTTTTTAAGGTATAGCCCCATGCCGCCACACAGCTTCCAGCCAGAAACGAGCCGGCGATGATTGCGACCGTCCAGAATACCGACGGAGGGAAGAAAAAAATCACGCAAACAGCGATACAAAAAGGATAGGAGCACAAAAATAGCCTTCGGGCAGCGTCTCTGGTTTTTACGAAAAACCCGCCAACCAGCAATCCGGCAAAATGAGCTGCAATTCCGCTAAAGACCATAACGGCGGGAGCAAGGTCAAAGGCTCCCGCAAGGGAATAAAAGACTTGCCCCTCAAAGAGAAAAGCCAGCATCCAGGAGGAAAACAACGATTGGACGAGAATGGAAAGCTTCCGCTCGTCCAGATTGATGTGTAATCTCTTTTGCGGAGGCCTGTCTGCCAACTCGTCACCTCCCGGCATAACGATATGCTACGCGCCGTTATTGTGTCTTTTTGCGCCTTCCATCAGCGGGCTTTGGAGCATCTTTTGGTATAAGCCATAGGTCGCCTTTTTTCACCGCGTCTTCCATTGCGCCGGCAACACAATACAGGGCGACCATGCGGCTGGCTATGCCTGTTTTTCACCCGCTTCTTTAACGGTAAGATAATCCAGCATAAAGGCTTCCCAACTTGTCGCTATCATGCTGTCATTATTATACGGTAAGCGCTCCCTACATTTCAACAAATAGAAATATGCAACAAACGTCTGTATGGCGAACAGAAATCATACAGCCGTTTTTCTTTTTTCATTTGACTGTTCTTTGAGCACATCCCGCCTTCTCATAATCGTCACGCAATCGAGCATCTCGTGCGCATAGCGGGCCATCAGCGCCTCCCACTCTTTGGATCCCGTCAGCGGCGCTATGTCTGCGCAATGCTTTTGCACCGTTCATCCGTCAAAAGGATAGCACCTTCCCGGTTGGTCGGCATGCCAATCACCGGACTGCGCTCCGCCGGGCGTTTTACTCCCGCCATACACTTCATCCGTTTCCCGAAATCCGTCGCAGCGCTTCGTTGATGGCGGCCGCAAACGGCATCTCCCAATCATCCTGAAAAGTCAAACCAAGGGCATAGCCATTCCCATTGATGAAAGATACAGCATAGACGGTCAGGTGTTTGAAACCGGATGTGGTAAATAAATAAACTGAGATTTTGCGAGATAGCGCCCTGCCGCAAATCAGTAAGAGCGGAAAGTTGTTCGACGTGTTTGAGACCGGCAAATCCCATTTTGTCAGTGAGGATATGGATTTTTAAAGGGGCATGCTCTGCATCTTTTTCCTCAACACATTTCAGTGGCAAGTTGCCGCGCACAATATCGCAAGTCATCGAAAGCGGTTTGCGATATTTTTATGCCCACGCCGGAACTTGCATTTTTTTGGTAGTACAGAGCAGCAGGCAGTGCCTGCGGCCAACCGCTATTATCGTATGCTTAGCTGCGTAAGGGCGTACGGTAACGCATACCGGGCGAGAATCTCGGCGCGGGAATACAAAGTTTATGCCTGTAATCGTGCCAAGCAGGAGGAAAGCGCGGCACATGCACACAATTACGCAGCCATAGATGATAAAGATTTACAAAGCAAAGTAAGAGCCGATTTTTCACCAAAAGGCCCGCCGTTTCCTTTCTACGGGAGCCGCGGACAACCTCGGTGTGTTTGGTTTATCGGTTCGTCATGCCCGGCCTTTCCCGATACGGCATCCTCGCCCGGCGTCGTGGATATTTTACGCACAAACTGTCAAAGCCAATGACGCAGCGGATGCGTTTGCGCCGGCGGGCGTTGCGGCCATGGCAAAAATTGCGGCTGATTTTCGCGATATCCGGTTTGGCGCGCTGCCTGTTTTAGCCTCTCCGGCCCGGCGGGAGGCTCTCCCCTTTCCCATAGGGCCTTGACGCCCTGAACCGTACCGCTGGTTTCATGGCATACCCGGATAGCTTTTAAAGACCGCTGCCCTTTCCTCGGGAGGAAGCATCTCTTTTAGTGCCTGCCCCATTTTTACTTTTGCAAAAAGAACCGAATCTAGCTGCGCTCCCTTTCCCCATTATGGGTTTCGTTTTTGTGAGCCTACCCCAATATATGCCTTGCGAAAAGGGCTTGCCGAAACCCGGCAAGGCGCTTTTCAACAACTTAC
>JAQVWW010000234.1 GCA_028709505.1 Eubacteriales bacterium | reverse complement strand
CAATCCGCTCACGTCCAGCACCTGCGGCGTGGGGCAATTGATCCGCCATGCGCTGACGCAAGGCTGCCGCCATATCTATGTGGGGCTGGGGGGCAGCGCCACCAACGACGGCGGCGCCGGCATGGCCACGGCGCTGGGCGCGCGGTTTGTCGATCAGTCGGGCAACCAGCTGCCCGCCGGCGGCGCGGCGCTGTTGGGCCTGTGCGAAATTGACATGGACGGCCTGCTGCCCCAGGTGCGCGACGCGCGGTTTTACGCCGTCAGCGATGTGGACAACCCGCTGTGCGGGCCGCAGGGCGCGTCGGCGGTATTCGGGCCGCAAAAAGGCGCCACGCCGGGTATGGTGCCGCTGCTGGATGAGGCGCTGGCGCGGCTGGGGAGGGTGGTGGCACACGATTTGGGGGCGGATGTGGCCCGGTTGCCCGGCGCCGGCGCCGCCGGCGGGCTGGGGGCGGGTATGATGGCGTTCTGCAACGCCACGCTGCTGCCCGGCGCCGACTTTATGCTGGATATGTCCGGCATCGACGCGCAGCTAAAAGACGCGCACCTGGTATTGACCGGCGAAGGAAAAACCGACGCGCAGACGTTGTCGGGCAAGGCGCCGCTGGGCGTGGCGCGACGCGCCCGGCGTGCCGGCGTGCCGGTTATTTGCCTAAGCGGCGCGCTGGGCGAAGGGTGGCAGGCGCTGCAGGAGCAGGGATTTGCGGCGGTGATGGCCGTGTGCGACCGGCCGATGACGCTGGAAGAGGCGCTGCCCCGGGCGGCGCAGCTGCTGGAGCAGGCCTCCTTTGCGGCGGGTAACATTTTTTTGGCGGGCGGGGCAAAAACCGTTGCATTGGGCGAGGGCTAACAGTATAGTAGGTTTTGGGCACGGATTATAAACACCAGGAGGATTTTGGATATGGCAATCAAAAAAGGCGTCCAGATGTTTTCAGTGCGACACATGACCAAGACGGATTTACCGGGCGCCATTGCCCGGATGGCGAAGATGGGGTACGACGGCATCGAGTTTGCCGGGTATTTTGGCCACAGTGCGGCGCAGTTGCGTGCGGTATTGGACGATTGCGGCGTCGCGGCGGCGGGTTCGCACATCGGGCTGGATATGCTGGAGCACCGCCTGAACGAAGTTATCGACTTTAGCGCCGAGCTGGGTGAGAAGTACGTTATCTGCCCGTTTATTCCCCAGGAGTACCGCGACACCAAAGACGCATGGCTGCGCACCGCCGCGCTCTTTGAGCGCATCGGCGAGCAGACGGCCCGTGCCGGCATCGCGCTGGGCTACCACAACCACGACTACAGCTTTTTTGAGTTCGACGGCCAGTTCGGCATTGACCTGCTGTACGGCAACACGTCGCCGGAATATGTAAAGATGCAGCTGGACGTGGGCAACGCCGAAGTGACCGGCAAGGCTACGGCGCTGGGCCTGATGAGAAAGTATGCCGATCGCTGCGCGCTGCTGCACATGAAAGACATCGCCGCCGTGGGCGACCATACCGATACGCCGGTGGGCGACGGCATAATGGACATCCCGGCCATCGTCAAGCTGGGAAAGGAACTGGGTGTGGACTGGTATACGGTGGAGTACGAAGGCGAGCACGGCGACATACTGGGCGACGTGGCGCGCAGCTGCGCGGCGCTGGCGGCGGCCGATGTATAAGCGCCGATAGGCCGGCAAGCTTCTTAAGCGCAGGAAAACACCCGCCGAAGGCTGCTAGGCTCTTCGGCGGGCGCTTCTGCTGGGAAGTAATGATGGGGGGTTGTTGAAGATACGGTTAGCAGCAGTTGTTGTTGTTATTACAGCAGCAATTGTTGTTACCGCCCCAGCCGAAGAGGAGAATAATCAGAATAATCCAGATAAAATCGCCACCGCCGCCGCCAAAGAGACCGTTGCCGCAGCCGTCGTTGCAGCCGCAACTGTTGCCGGCGTTGTTCCCGAAGCCGCCGAATAACAGCAACAGGATCAAAATCCAGAAGATCCCGCCGCCGTCGTCACACGTGTTTGCGCAGCCGCTTCCGCAGTTGTTGCCGCCAAATAAGCCAAAGGCCATGAGTGTGTACCTCCTGTACCAGAATGCTCGCTTTGTTATCATCATACGCACCACCCCGGCCAGGGGTTCCCCGCCGGGCTTTTTATTTTGCAAGCCCGGCCAAACCAGTTAAAAATAAATTCCCGATGCTAAAGATATGACACTATATAAATAGCAAAACAATGATATAATAAATGACATAGGGCATGTTGCGCCGATAAATTGAAAACCTTTTAAAAATGCGCATACGCTGCCCGCACTCACCAATTACGCAGATTTTCTGCGTGGAAAAAGGAGTAATTGCAATGCCTTACGCAAATTGTTTGGAGATCCTCAAGGACGCCCAGGCCAAAGGTTACGGTGTGCCCATGTTCAACGTGCTGGACTACGAGTCGGCCGCCTGGGTCATCGAAGTAGCCGGTGAAGAGGGTATGCCGGTAGAAATCGGCTTCTATCCGGGTTTTGCCCCCAGCTTTGACCCGGTGGTGGCGGCGCTGACGGTAAGAGAGCTGGCTTCCCGCGTGAAGGCCCCCGTCGGCCTGCACCTGGATCATTCCCCGAACTTTGCCACCATCGCTCCCTTTTTGAAGCACTGGGACTCGGTCATGATCGACGGCAGCTCGCTGCCCTACGAAGAGAACGTAAAAGTAACCGCCGAGGTGGTCAATATCTGCCACCCCATGGGCATATCGGTAGAGGCGGAACTGGGCCACGTAGGCTCGGGCTCCAGCGTGGACGACATTCAGAACTCCGATCACTACACCAGTCCCGAGCAGGCCGCTGAATTTGTCGAAAGAACCGGCTGCGACTCGCTGGCCGTCGCCATCGGCAACGCCCACGGCCATTACGTAGCCGCCCCCAACCTGGACTTTGACAGGCTGGCCAAAATCCGCGCCGCCATCGACATCCCGCTGGTGCTGCACGGCGGCAGCGGCATCCCCGACGAGCAGTTTGGCAAATGCGCCGTCATGGGCATGTCCAAGTTTAACGTGTTTACCGATCTAAACGTCGGCTATGCCGAGGCCATCAAGAAGGTCATCGACGAGAAGGGCACTTCCCGCGGCATGCTGGGCGCCATGCTGGGCGCCAAGGAAGCCACCAAGGAAGTCATCCGTCACAAGATGCGTATTCTCAACCCCAAAGGCCTGCGCCTGTACTAGCCGCTATACGGGTAGCCGGCCCGGCGACAGACGCCGTGCCGGCTGCTGATTCTTTGACGACAAGGAGAACCCGACAATGAAAAAAGACGTAGTGGGCATCGGGATGAACTTTATGGATTTCGCGGTGCACATCGATAAGCTCCCCACACAAAAAGATGAGGGAGCGCGTATCCAGCAGACCAGTTGGCAGGGCGGCGGCAACGTGGCGTCGGCCGTGGCGGCGGTGGGTCAGCTGGGCGGCACCGGCTCCATGAT
>JAQVWW010000233.1 GCA_028709505.1 Eubacteriales bacterium | reverse complement strand
CGCCACCATCGTAAACGCCCGCGGCATAGACGTGCGCGAAGCGCCGACGTTCTTCAACCTGCAGGTTGTGCCCGAGAAGGAAGAAGTCTTCATCATCGCCAAAACCGAGCTTAAAGACGCCATTGTGGCTTCCATTCGCAGCCGCGTCAAAACCGACGCACCCGGCAGCGGCGGCCTGCTGTTCGTCATGGATATCAACGAGGCTTACGGCCTGCACGAGCCGGCGGCCTGTGCCGCCGCACAGCCGGCCAAACCGGAGGGGCAAAAATGAAATTTTGTCATGTTACGCTGAGCGTCCGGGATTTGGACGCGTCGATACGCTTTTATACCGAAGTTGTCGGGCTGCCTGTCAACAAGCGCTATCCGGCGGGGCCGGGCACCGAAATAGCTTTTCTGGGCGGCGGCGAAACCCAGGTGGAGCTCATCTGTGACCGGGACCGGCCGGCGCCGGTGGCCGGCGACGGCATCTCCATCGGATTTGAAGTGGATTCGGTACCGGCTTTGTTTGACCGCCTGCGCGCCGCCGGCATTGCCATCGTCAGCGGCATCCTCGCGCCCAGCCCGCACGTACGTTTCTTTTTTGTCACCGATCCCGAAGACTTCCGCGTGCGGTTTTTAGAAAATGTGCAGGCGTAGCGGCCGGCTACCGGGCGGCAGAAGGCGTCGTTCTTCTGAACAAGCTGCTATGGGGAGGCCTGTATGACCATCGGGGAAGTAAGCCTGTTGACCAATGATGTGGTTGCGCTGGCAAATTTTTATAAAACGGTTCTGCAAATTGATAACGGCAGCGACGACGCCACGCACCAAGTTCTGCTTACCCAAGGCACGGGGCTGACCGTCTACAACGACGGAACGCACCGTGTTAAGCAAAACTCCAACGTCGCGCTGGCTTTTACCGTCGACGACGTGGACGCCGAATACCAACGCCTGCTGGGGCTGGGCGTGCGCATGGTTGAGCCGCCTACCACCCGTCCGTGGGGCGCCCGCAACATGCATTTTCTTGACCTGGATGGAAATTCCATCTACTTTAGGAGCTTTCCGGTCGGCGGTTAGCCCTATGCCGGTCTTTTTGCCGGACTGCCGGACAATAAAACCCCCACCGCAAAGCGGTGGGGGTTTGTCGCGTTTGACGCCGTCGCGAACGCGGGCTTAGGTGTCCCGCCGGGAAACCAGACTCTGGCGCGTGCTCAATATTTTGGCGACAGTCGGGATACCAACGGCTGTCGCATGGGCGGCCGTTCGCCGGGCTGCAAAATCGTTTAAGCGCCGGCGGCAACGAGGGCGTTTCGCCCTATTTTCCAGCATGCCCGGCAGGAGCGGGCCGGCATGCTCCATGCCTGGCGACAGCCGGCGCACGAAGGCCTACCGGTTACGCCGGGGCCGTTCGCCTCATCCGGAGGATGCGCTTTCGGAGGGTTTCTCTGCGGGAAAGCTTTGCATTACGGCAGTCGGGAAAAAATACTGGCCGATTAGCGCCGGTTTTTCCGTGCTGCTGCCATGCTAACCGGCCTTGTGGCAGACCATCAGCAGCCATCGCTGGGCAAACCACAGCCGGCCGTCCCGCTCATAGGGGGAAAAGCCGGTGGGCTGGCCGCCGGCCAGCTCGGCCCGCAGCAGCGCGGTAATCCGCTGCGCCGCGTCGTCGGGCGTGTCGGTCAGTTCCAGCCAGGCCGGAACCGACACCTCTATCGGCGTGCTCTCGGCCTTTGTCAGCGTCAGCCCCTGCGCGGCAAAGAGCGAGAGAAACTCCTGCCGGCTACGGTTCTTCACGTGCGACGGGTCGCGCAGCGTCTCCAGACGATCTTCCACGGCGCGCAGCGGCTCGGCGGCGGCTTCCATGTCGATGGTCACCAGCCTGCCGCCGGGCTTGAGCACACGGCACAGCTCGGCCATCGGACGCTCCATTTCGGTAAAGTGATGGAAGGCCAGCCGCGTCAGCACCAAATCAAACGTTTCCTTGGCGAACGGCAGCTGCTCCACCCTGCCCTGCACAAAGCGCAGGTTGGTCAGGCCGGCGCTGCGCGCCGCACGCTCCCCTACCGCCAGCATGGCCGGCGTGGCATCCAGGCAAGTCACCGATTGCACGTGGGGCGCCAGCGCCCGTCCGCACAGGCCGGTTCCGGCGGCGGCCTCCAGCACGTTGTCGCCGGCCTGGGGCCGGGCGCACCGCACCGTATAGTCCAGATATTCCTGTTTGGAAAAGTTCATGCTGCCGGTTTCAAAATTCTGCGCCTGGGCGGTAAACGATTGCTGCACCTGGGTGAGGTTGTCCAATGGCTGATTCATACGCGCTGTCCCCTTTTTCGATGGCTTGGATTGGATTGGCTGCGGCGGCAAACACCTTGCACGTAGTATATAACAGTTTTTCCACCGCGTAAATCATTGGGATCGCCGTTCGTCATTACGCGCCCATGGCAATTATTTTCCCGTACGAAACGGGAAAGCTGCCGGCTGCCCTGCGACGACGCCTGCTTTGCCCGCCGTCTTCCCGTCCTGGAAACCGCCTGCCAGGCGGATGCCAACTATTGGCCACCGGCGTTGCCCCTTCCACGTAACGTGACATACCGCGCCGGATGCGATTGTGAACAAACCTCGCCGGCCACCCATAACAGCCCCCATAGCGCGCTGTTAAAGCTGCCGGCTGCCCTGCGACGGTTCCTGCTTTGCCTCTGGTTCCGCCCGCCGCAGCCGGCTGCCGCGCGCAGGGTGGCCCCTTTTTATCGCGTATTGAGTCGATATTTGCCGACGATTGTATTTGGTGCCCATTTTTTAGGAATAGTATACAAATTCCACTAGATCGTCTTTGCCACTCTTGTCAATAGACACTAATCTTTATAAATGGTATACTTTTTTTAGAAAACGAAAGGAAGGGAAGGTGAGTATTATGTTGAAGAACAGGAATCAGAATAAGAAGGCCGCCGCCGAAATCAACTACCTGGCCGCTTTTGTAATGGCTTCGCGCAATTTCTAAGCCGGCAGGGCAAACACCCTGACCAAACCCTCTGCAAAGTACCGGCTTAACCGCCGTTATGCATACAAAGGAGTGCGCCGAAATGAGGAGCCTGACCGCTTGCGCCGTACAACCGGCCAAAACGGCCCCCAAACGTATCAACCCAGCGATCCGGCCTTTGTTCCGACCGCTTAACCCCACTGGGGCCGGGCCGACCAGGCAGCCCCAGTGTCTGTAAAGGAGGCGTAATAGTATGACCAGAAATTATGCATTTGACACGCGTGAAGAAAAGGACGCCGTCAAGCGTTATGAGAATTACCTGAAGGTTTTCATGCTGGCCGCCCGCAACCTGTGATGATTGCCCGCCACTGCCGATGGTTCCGTCGCGCCGGCAAGTATGCAACGATTCCCGATAGATTTCCTCGTTTCCCCTTTTTGGAAGCGGCGCCGCTGGCGCCGCTTCCACTGTTTTAAAAAGCATCCAGACCCTTAA
>JAQVWW010000232.1 GCA_028709505.1 Eubacteriales bacterium | reverse complement strand
TTGTTCTGCAGCAATGGCAAAGTATAAGACTATAGTTTTTAGCACGCCAGGTTCTTTTACTTGGACGGTACCAGAAAAAGTTGATAGTATAGTTTTAAAATTATGGGGTTGCCGCCAAAGGCGTTTTGGCCATTGCGGGCACCGCCCGCAGCGGGGTTACGGCTGCAGCGGCACAAATATTCTGCCCCCCCGCCGGCGTCGGGAAGGCAAAGGCTGGCCGCGGGCTTTATGCTACCATGTCTCGCGATGCACGCAGGCCGCGTCGAAGCGCTGCGGAATATCCCGCACCTCGGCGGGGTGCCCCACCGCCACCATGGCGATGGGTAAAATATCCGCGGGCACGTCAAAGACGCCGCGCACCGCCTCCACTCTGTCCGCGTTGGGATACGTGCCCAGCCACACGGCGCCTAAGCCCAGGCCGTGGGCGGCCAGCAGCATATTCTGCACCGCCGCCGAGCAATCCTCGGCGCAGTATTCGGGGCTGGGCTGCTTGTTCAAGTCGCCGCAGACGACAAACAGCACCGCCTGGGGCTGCTCCAGCATCTTGGCGTAGGGGTGGGCTTGGGCAATCTGCCGACGCTTTTGAGCGTCGCGCGCCACGATAAAATGCCACGGCCGGATGTTGCGGGCCGACGGCGCACAGAAGCCCGCTTCCAGCAAGGCGTCCACCTGTTGGTCGGTCACCGGCACGTCGCTGTATTTGCGGATGCTGCGCCGCGTTTTGATGGCTTGTAATACGTCCATGTTCGCCCTCCTTGTCGTCTTTTTGGTTCAGAGATTGTTTTTCCTCCACCGCGTGTGCGGGAATGCATCTACAAAAATATTCCCGCAGAAGGGGGGTAGCATGCAGCTTTATCCCGCCGACATCCGCGCGACGCGGTACCACGCTTGGCCGCCGGTGCGAAACCAAATTGGCCGCCGTCAGCACCCTTCCCCAATGGGCGGCGCTGGCCCAAGCCTTCTTGCGCAAGCCGTCGGTGCTGCAATACGGCACCGGGCCGGGCCGCATCGAGCATAACGGCACGCTGCCCGGGTTTTGCTAAGTCGTTGACGATTCGCTGGAAAAGGGCGTCGATATCCGCCGGCACCCGCCGTCGAATGGCTGACCAGAAGCCCGCTTCGATTGCGGCTACTGCTCCGGCGCGACGGCCGGCAAGTCAAACACGTCCCAAACGCCGCCGGTGGGCATGTCCGTAAATTCCATCGACTCGCCGCGCGTAGGATGCGCAAAGCACAGCCGATGGCTCCACAGCGCCAGCTGCTCGCCGGGGCGGGCGGCGGGGTTGTACCGCGCGTCGCCATAGAGCGGATGGCCCATGGCGGCGAACTGCACGCGAATCTGATGCGAGCGGCCGGTTAACAGCCGCACGGCGCACAGCGTACTGCCCTGCCGCGTTTGCAGCGGCGCATAGCCCAGCGCCGCCTCTTTTGCGCCGGGCGTGTGCCCAGGCACCACCGTTACGAAATTCGTATGCGTGTCTTTGCGCAAATAACACCGAAGCTCTCCGCCGGGCGGCGTGCCCTGGCAGACGCACAGGTATTCCTTATGCATCTGGCCCTCCCGCACCTGGCGGGACAGCCGCGCCGCCGCCTTGGACGTGCGGGCGAATACCAGCAGGCCGCCGGTGGGCCGGTCCAGCCGGTGCACCAGCCCCAAATAGACATCGCCGGGCTTATGGTATGCCTGCTTGACGTAGCCTTTGAGCAGCCCCAGCAGGTCCTCTTCGCCGGTGCTGTCGCGCTGCGTCAGCAGGTTGGGCGGCTTTACCGCCACCAGCACGTGGTTGTCCTGGTACAGTACGCGGATAGGGCCGCACCTTTGCGTGGGCACCAGCGCGTTCATCGCTGCCATCTGCCCGACGTGCCGCAGGGCAGTATCCTATCGCCGGGCGTGATGGGCAGCCCCAGCTCCGCCGCCTGCGTATGGCCGCCGAAGCGTTTGGCCACCGTCATCTTGAGCAGGTTCTCCAGCACCGTGGCGCTCAGCCCGGTGGTGTACGAGTTGATCAGGAAGAACAGCGGCGTGGCGCTGAGGATCTCCAGGCTGGCCTGCACCAGCTCAAAGAGCTTATCCTCCAGCTTCCACGTCTCGCCGCCGGGGCCGCGCCCGTAGCTGGGCGGGTCCATCAGGATGGCGTCGTACCTCTTGCCGCGGCGCGCCTCGCGCTGCACAAACTTCAGACAGTCGTCTATGATATAGCGCACCGGCGCATCGGCCAGACCGTTTAGCTCCATGTTCTCGCCGGCCCACTGCACCATGCCGCGGGCGGCGTCCACGTGCGTAACGCGGGCGCCCTGGGCGGCGCAGGCCACGGTGGCCCCGCCGGTGTAGGCAAACAGGTTTAAAATATTAGGCTGCGTATCGCTTTGGGCAATACATTGGCGCATCCAGTCCCAGTTGGCGGCCTGCTCGGGAAACAGCCCCGTGTGTTTAAAGCCCATGGGCTTTACGTAGAACTGCAGATCGCCGTAGCGCACCGTCCAGCGTTTGGGCAGGCTGCGCTTAAACTCCCAGTCGCCGCCGCCGGCATCGCTGCGGGAATAGACGGCGTGCACGTGCGCCCAGGCCGGGTGCGTATGCTCCTCGGGCCAGATGGCCTGCGGGTCGGGCCGCAGCAGCACGATATCGTGCCAGCGCTCGAGCTTGCGACCGCTGCCGGCATCCAGCACCTCAAAATCCGTCCACTTATCGGCAATATACACGTTAACCCAACTTTCTTACTTCGAAGACGCCCTTTAGGCCGTTGATGTCCTGTTCAGTGGGATGAGCCACACCGCGGGTCACGTTGTCCGCCAGCGTGTCGGCGCCGATGGCGGCGGCGTTGCGCGCGATGAGCGCACACAGCTGCTCGTCGCCGTCGTATTCAAAGGCGATGTGGTCGGTCACTTCAAAGCCGGCGTCGCGGCGCATGGCCTGCACCCTGGAGACGACCTCGCGCACAAAACCCTCCTCGATGAGTGCCGGCGTCAGATGGGTGTCCAGCGCCACCGAGATGCCGCCGTCGGCCATCGATACCATACCCGAACGCTGGGTAGTCTCAATGAGCACGTCGTCGGGCGTGAGCACCACCTGCTGCCCTTCCAGCAGCACGGTGGCCTGCCCCTGCTGGCGCAGGCTGCGCACAAAGGCCGCGCCGTCCACATTTTGCAGCGCCTCGCGCAGCCGGGGCAACTGTTTGCCAAAGCGCGGGCCCAGCGTGCGCAGCTGGGGCTTGACCAGATAATCAACGAAGCCGCTGGCGTCGTTTACAAACTCCACCTTCTTAACGTTGAGCTCATCGGCCACCAGCTCCACATACTGGCCCTCCAGCGGCGCGCCCTCCACATACAGTGTGGCCACCGGCTGGCGGTTCTTTACCTGCGCCTGGTTGCGGCAGGCACGGCCCAGCGTGACGACGTTGAGTACGCGCTGCATGTTCTGCTCCAGCGCGTCGTCCACCCACTGGGGGGGGTAGGCGGGATAGTC
>JAQVWW010000231.1:2997-3473 GCA_028709505.1 Eubacteriales bacterium | reverse complement strand
CCCAGATAATCGGCTATCTGTTCGGGCCGTATCTTGCCATGCTCAGACGGGATAGGGATGATTTTACTGCCGGTAAATTTCTCGGGCGCGCCGGTCTCGTCGCCGGCAATGTGGGCCACATCGGCGCACAGCACCGCCTGATACGAGCGCAGCAAGCTGCCCAGCGCCAGCGTGTTGGAGCCGGTGCCGTTATAGACGAAGTAAGTCTGGCTGCCGGCGCCGAAGATGTCGCGAAACATCTGCTGCGCCTTTTGCGTGTAGGCGTCGCCGCCGTAGGATTGAGCCCAGCCTTGGGATGCGTCGACGAGCGCCTGTAGAATCTTGGGGTGCGCGCCGCTGGTGTTGTCCGATGCGAAACAGCAGTTCATTGTGCCTCCTAAGCCTGGTAGCCTTGCAGGTAGGCCTGCTGCTCGGCGCTCAAGCTGTCCAGCTCCATGCCCATCGAGCGTATTTTGACGGCGGCGATCTCTCGATCC
>JAQVWW010000231.1:0-2987 GCA_028709505.1 Eubacteriales bacterium | reverse complement strand
CGATCCAGCTCGTCGGGCACGCGATACAAGCCCGGCGCCAAATCGCGGCCATGCCGGGCAAGATACTCGGCCGACAGCGCCTGCACGGCGAAGCTTAGGTCCATAATATCCGCCGCATGGCCGTTGCCGGCGGCGATGTTGACCAGCCGCCCCTCGGCCAGCAGGTTGAGCACGCGCCCGTCTTTAAGATAGTAGCCTTCAATAAAAGGCTTACGCTCCTTTACGTACGAAGACAGCGCCGCAAGGTCGTTCTTATCCACTTCCACATCAAAATGCCCGGCATTGGCCAGCAGCGCGTTGTTCTTCATCACGTCAAAATGCTCGCCGTGTATGACGCGGCTGCAGCCGGTGGCGGTGATGAAGATGTCGCCTTCCCGGGCGGCTTTACGCATGGGCATCACGCGAAAGCCGTCCATCACCGCTTCGATGGCCTTAAATGTGTCAATTTCCGTTACGATGACGTTGGCGCCCAGCCCTTTGGCGCGCAGCGCGATGCCGCGGCCGCACCAGCCGTAGCCGGCCACCACCACCGTTCGCCCGGCGACGCTTAAATTCGTCGTATGCATGATGCCGTCCCATACCGATTGGCCGGTGCCGTAGCGGTTGTCAAACAGATATTTGCTGTGCGCGTCGTTGACGGCCATCATGGGAAAGTTGAGCTTCCCGGCCTGGGAGCGGGCTTTTAAGCGCAGGATGCCGGTGGTCGTCTCCTCGCAGCCGCCGATGACATCATAGGCCTGCGCCGCACATTCACCGTGCAGCAGGTTGACCAAATCGCCGCCGTCGTCTATGACGATATGCGGCCCGAAGGCCAGCGTGCGCTTGAGGTGATCGGTATACTCTTGGGGCGAAGCGTTGAAAAAAGCGTTGACCTCCATACCCTGGGCGTCCAGCGCCGCGCAGATATCGTCCTTGGTGGAAAGCGGGTTGCTGCCGGTGATGGCCACCTGCGCCCCGCCTTTACGCATCAGCAGGCCCAGATAGGCAGTCTTGGCCTCCAGATGCACCGATATGGCCACCTTAAGCCCGGCAAAGGGCCGTTCCTTTTCAAAACGGCGGCCAATTTCGCCCAGCACCGGCATAAAATCCTGTACCCAGTCTATCTTGGCCTGCCCGGCGGCGGCCAGCGACTTATCGCGAATGATGCTCATCACACAATCTCCTCTTTGATGGTTTGGCCTTATTGTATCACGCCGGACGGCGGCTGCAAATGCCGGCTACGCCCAAAGCGGCGTTTTGGTCGTCCAAACATTTTATGCACGCGGCGGCGCCCAGGCGAAGCGTGGTGGAAAATTGGCTTCGCGGATGATAAAATACAAAGGATTTGGTCTTTTATTTTCAAAATACACGCGAACGGTTTAAGTAGGTGTCTTGCTTGCAACAGAAGAAAAAAACATTTTATGCCACCCGTAGCGAAGGCTATCGCCTGCCGCGGCTGCATCTGCGGGTGCGCCTGCTGCGCCGCGTCGTGGCGCTGTTCTTTTGGCGCTATCGTGTGGTTGCCGAAGAGCCGCTGCCGGCCCACCCCTGCGTGTTCGTCTGCAACCACGCCAAGGCCTACGGGCCGCTGGCCATGTGTACGCGTTTTGCCCGGCGCTTTCGGCCGTGGGCAACCTGGAAGGTATGCTTTAGGCACAGCTTTTACGACTACGCCATGCGCGACTTTTGGCCGGGCAAACCCCGGCGCAGCGCCTGGTTTTACCGGCTGCTGGCGCGCGCGCTTACGCGGTTTATTCCGTTTGTCATGAACGGCGTCGAGGCGGTGCCGGTCTATCGCGACAGCCGCGGCATCATCACGCTGCGCAAAAGCCTGCAAACGTTGGCCCAGCAGCGGGATTTGGTCATCTTTCCCGAGACAGACCGCCCCTTTTCGCCTTTTGTCAACGATGTGGACGCCGGCTTTGCCGACATGGGCAAGCTGTACCGCAGCGCCGAAAAAAAGAACCTGTCCTTCTACCCTGTGTATGTGTGCGCGGCGCTCAAACGCATCCTGGTGGGCCGGCCGGTCACCTATGACGCGGCGCTGTCCGCCGATGAAAACCGGCGGCGTATTGCCCAAGGCATGCGTGCGCGCATCGACGCGCTGGCCCGTACGCTGCCGGCGCACCGGCCGGTGCGTTACCGCGGATAATCGCTCTGGCGTTTTCCTCCCGCCACGCATAGTATGTCGTATGCGGCTATGGGATAAGGAGGCGGAATCATGCAAGTATTTCCAAAAGGGTCACAGGCGCCCGATACGGCATGAGGGCGCTGCCAGCCTTTACCGATGAAGAAAAGTACGCCCTGCTGGAATTGTCCTATGTGGATATGCCCCAGACGCTATCCGCCGCGCTGCCCATAACCGTTGGCCAATGGATCAATTCCACCCGCCCCGCCCCCCAGGAAAAGCAGCTTTGGGAGCGCCTTTACGCGTATCCCGGCATCGCCGCGCTGCACATCCTGGCCTATGAAAACGACAACCCCAGCCAGCGCCCCGGCGGCAGCGGGTTTGTGGGCTATGCGCTGGCCGACGCATATGGCAACGGCGCGGCGCTGTTTCGCGGCAGCGAGCAGAATACGCTGGGCGACGCGCTGGCCGACTGGAGCTCCAACCTGGGCGCGGCGCTGGGCCTTACCATCCGCCAGCAGCGCCAGGCCGACGCTTTTTACCGCCACCACCTACAGCAATTAACCGGCCAGCGCCTACTGATGGGCCACTCCAAGGGCGGCAATCTGGCGGCGTACGCGTATACGCAGAATCTGGATGACGAACCGCTGGCCTACGTGGTAAACGGCCAGCCCATCTACTGGCTGCACTTAACCGATGCCCAGCGTGACGCGCTGCGCGCCGAAAGCTTCGATTTTGTCGTACACCGCGGCGATCTGGTCTCCTCGCTGGGCTATGTTGACTATATCAAGCGCATTGTCGACATCCGCGAACGCATTCCCGAGGGCAGCTTTGCCGCCCACCGGCTGCAAAGCGCCGTATTCGACGCCGACGGGCAGCC
>JAQVWW010000230.1 GCA_028709505.1 Eubacteriales bacterium | reverse complement strand
TTTGACAGCCGGGAGGAAAGGAAGCTTGCAGCCCGCCGGGCGGCGGGAAGGTAGGGCGAGTCGCCCAGCAGCGCGTACGCCCGGGCCAGCGCGGCCAGCATAAGGCCGTTCCAGGCGGTGAGGATTTTGTCGTCCTTGTGCAGCGACGTGCGGCCCAGCCGGTAGGCGTAGAGCTTTTCCTGCGCGGCGCACACAGCGCCGTCGGGCAGGGCGAGGTAGGCGGGGTTCTCCAGCAGGTTGGGAATGCTCTTGCCCTCGAAGTTGCCCCGGCGTGTGATGCCGTATTCTTCGCAGAAGCGCCGACCGGCTTGCTCCCCCAGCACATCGGCCACCTCGCCGGGCGTGAACACGTAGTATTTGCCCTCGATACCGTCACTGTCGGCGTCCTGGGCGCTGTAAAAGCCGCCGTCGGCATCGGTCAGCTCGCGCAGCACGTAATCCAGCGTACGGCGGGCCACCCAGGCGTACAGATCCTGCCCGGTTGCACCGGCGGCCTCAGCGTAAGCCAGCGCCAACAGCGCGTTGTCGTAAAGCATCTTTTCAAAGTGCGGCACCAGGTAGCGCGCGTCGGTGGAATAACGCGAAAAACCGCCGCCGATATGGTCGAACAGGCCGCCGCGGTACATCTGCGTCAGCGTCTTTTCCACCATGGAAAGCGCCTGCGGCTGTGCCTCGGCCCGGCCGTAGCGCAGCAGGAACAGCAGATTATGCGGCGAAGGGAACTTGGGCGCACGGCCAAAGCCGCCGTTTTGCGCGTCGAAGCTTTGCCGAAATTGCTCGAAGGCCCGGTGCAGCGGAGCAAAGGAAAGCGCCGCCGCCGCCGGCTGCCGCGCGGCCTGCTCCCGCAAAAAATCGGTGATCTGCGCGCCGGCGTGCAGCAACTTTTCCCGGTTGGTTTGCCATTGGCCGGCCAGCGTTTCCAGCAGTTCCATAAGCCCCATCCGGCCGCCGTTCCCGCGCTGGGGCAGATAAGTGCCGGCAAAAAACGGTTGCTGATCCGGCGTCATGACGATGGTCAGCGGCCAGCCACCGCTGCCGGTTAACACCTGGCAGGCATTCATGTATACGGCGTCCACGTCGGGGCGTTCTTCACGGTCGACTTTGACGGCGATATAAAAGCGGTTGAGCAGAGCCGCCACTTCATCGTCTTCAAAGCTTTCGTGAGCCATCACGTGGCACCAATGGCAGGTGGAATAACCGATGGACAGGAACACGGGCTTGTCCTGGGCCTGAGCCTTTTTAAAGGCTTCGTCGCCCCACGGGTACCAGTCCACCGGGTTATGCGCGTGCTGCAGCAGGTACGGCGACGTTTCACGCAGCAGATGGTTGGCGGGTGTTTGCGATGTATGCACGGAAAAGCTCCTTTGCAGCGTACGATTCTTGGGCATAGCCTGCGCAATTTTGCTTTCATTATACGCGTCGGACGCGCAACTGCAAAGCCGGCTGGATGCGCACAGCCGCGCCGGCTTTATAGGCTGACGACAATTCCGTCGCCCCAGATAACGCGCCGCCGGCGACTTTGTAGCGCAGTAATGCCGCGTGTAAAAAGGCTTTGCATTCCAAAGGATGCAAAGCCTGAATATAACGGCGCGGTTACGCGTCGAGACGGATGACGGGCCGCGCTGCCGGGGTGGCAGAGCGCCCGGCGGCGTCTTCGATAAAGACGCGCAGGATATGCGGCGTGAATAGAACGATGGGCGTGTTGCCGTCGGCGTCGGACAGCACCAGCACGCCGTATTCGTTGCGGTAGACGCTGCCCGAGGCCGATATGCTGGGCCCCAGGCGCACGTTGACATCCGTACCCGGCGCAAGGTAGGACTGTATGGCGGCAATCCTGTCGGTATCGCAGCCCAGCGGCAGCGGGCTGGGCGGCGGCAGGAACGTAAAGGCCGGGTCGTATACGGTGCCGTCGCCGGGGTAGAGGGCGGTGATGTTGGCGATGGGCAGAATTTCGTAGTCGCCGTTGCTGTCCACCAGCCGCAACAAGCCCGGCCCGGTGGCGCCAGGCGCCGTGTATAAATCCAGCGGCACGCCCGAATACGAGGCCAGCGACTGTGAAAACACCGTCCACGTGGTGGTGGGATAGGCCGTTATCATTTGGGTCAGGAAGTTGGCGAACTGGGCCTCGGCAAAGCAGGTCATCGTGTCCTGCATGCTGGTCGGGCCGGCAGGCCCGGTGGGGCCCACGGGGCCGTCGGGACCGGTGGGGCCGGTAGGGCCGGGCAGCGGCATGTCGTCCTGCAGCACCACAAGGGTGGCGCTCAGCGGCAGCTGCGCGGCGTAGAAAAGGGTGTCGACACCGGCGTTGACCAGCACGGCGCTGACCGGCGCCGCGGCGATGTCAACGATGCCCATGCCGGTGACCTGACCGGCCTTAGCCGGCGAGTTGCCCGGCAGGTAATGCCCCTGGGACGTGGCCAGCGCCAGCGCCGGCCCGCCCGCAACGGTGGTCTGCGTGGCCACCCACCAGCTAAACGTGTATCTGCCGGCTTCGCCAAAAGTGATGACGCCGGTGGCGCTGTTATAGGATATATTGCCGGCGGCATGCACCTCCGAATCGAATACGATATTGCCGGCCACCGCCACTGCGCCGCCGGCTTGACGTTGGAGTTGTAATGCGATATTGCTCAAGGGTGTCACCTCTATTGCCGGATTGCCCCATTGCGCGCCGGCGCAGCAAAACGGCGCAAAGCCGCGCGTCGGGCAGCCGGCATGTTTGAATTGGAGTGGCCGCCGCTGCGCAGGTAACGCCGGATGGGCGCGTTGCGAAGCGGCGCGCTGCGGAAAAGCTTGAAACAGCCTGTCCGTTACATTCTATGCGGCGGGGCGGCTAAAGTGGGTATTGCCGGTTTTGGGTACTATTTTTGGTCCTTTTGCGCAAGATAGGGCAAGGGCATTCGCCCATATGGAGGACATATGGAATTGATTCATATTCTGCTGACGGCGCTGGGATCGCTGGCGGCGCTGTTTTTAATGACCAAACTGATGGGCAACCGCCAGATGTCGCAGCTGAGCATGTTCGACTATATCATCGGCATCACCATCGGCTCCATCGCCGCAGAGATGGCCACCGCGCTGGAGGACGACTTTTTACAGCCGCTGCTGGCTATGGCCGTCTATGCGCTGTTTGCGGTGCTGTTCTCGGTGCTCACCGGCAAATCCATCAAGCTGCGCCGGGTACTGACCGGAGAGACGCTTATCCTGCTGGACAACGGCAAGCTGTTTACGGAAAACTTTAAAAGGGCCAAGATGGACTTGAGCGAGTTTTTGTCCCAGTGCAGGAACAGCGGCTATTTTGACATCGCCAACATCCAGACGGCTATGTTAGAGCCCAACGGCAAGATAAGCTTTCTGCCGGTGGAAGTCTTTCGCCCGGCCACGCCACAGGACTTGCAGATTTCGCCGCAACAGCAAAGGCCGGTGGTCAACGTTATACTCGACGGCAAAGTGCTGCCCGACAATTTGAAGTTTACCGGCCCCGACGATAAAA
>JAQVWW010000229.1 GCA_028709505.1 Eubacteriales bacterium | reverse complement strand
GCTTTCCCCTAATGTTAGCCCAAAAAAGACGGTGGAAGGCGCCGTGGGCGGCCTGGTGGCGTCCACGCTGATGCTTACCGGCCTGGGCTGGTTCATCACGCGCACGTACTACACCGGCCTGGCCTTTTGGCACTACCCGGTGCTGGGGCTGCTGTGCGGCTTCATGGGCCAGTGCGGCGATCTCATCGCGTCGGCGCTGAAGCGTTTTGCCGATACAAAGGATTTTGGCACCATCATCCCCGGCCATGGCGGTGTGAGGGATAGGATGGACAGCATCCTGTTCTCAGCCATGGCGGCCTATTGCTATCTATCGCTGTTTATTTTATAGCCAGGAGGAGTGCATTGAAAAGATTGCTGTTGCTAGGTTCGTCGGGCTCCATCGGCACCCAGACACTGGATGTGGTGCGGGCGATGCCCGGCGATTTTTCTATTGTGGGGCTGTCGGCCCACCGCAATGTGGAGCTGCTGGCCCGCCAGGCGGCGGAGTTTCACGTACGCTATGTGGCCGTCACCGACTCGCAGGCCGCTAAAAGGGCCAAGGCGCTGCTGCCGGCGGGCACAAAGCTGTTTGTCGGCGCAGAAGGGCTGCTGCGGCTGTGCCAGGCATGCGCCGGCAAGGCCGACATGGCGGTGGCCGCCGTCGTGGGCATCGCGGGTCTTCCGGCGGTGGCCGCCTGTATCGAAGGCGGCATGGACATCGCGCTGGCCAACAAGGAGACGCTGGTGGCCGGCGGCGCGTTGGTGGAAGCGCTCATCGCCCGCCATGGCGTGCGTCTCTACCCGGTGGATAGCGAGCATTCGGCCATCTTCCAGTGCATGCAAGGGCTGCCCGATGAGCAGGCCGTGCGCAAAATCATCTTAACCGCGTCGGGCGGGCCGTTTTTTGGGTACACGCGCCAGCAGCTGGAGAATGTCACCGTGGCGCAGGCGCTTAAACACCCCAACTGGGCTATGGGCAGCAAAATCACCATCGATTCGGCCAGCATGATGAATAAAGGGCTGGAAATCATCGAGGCGCGGTGGTTGTTCCATATGCCGCCCGAGAGAATCGACGTGGTGGTGCACCGCCAGAGCATCGTCCATTCGCTCATTGAGCTCAACGATAACTCGATACTGGCCCAGCTGGGCCAGCCGGACATGCGCATTCCCATCCAATACGCGCTGGTCTATCCCAGGCGGGTGGCCGGCCCTGCGCCGGCGCTGGATTTATGCCGGGCCGGGCCGCTTACGTTTGAAGCGCCGGACAGGGAGAATTTTCCGTGTCTGAACCTGGCTTACCAGGCGCTGGGCAAGGGAAGCGCCGCTTGTATCGCCGTCAACGCCGCCAACGAAGCGGCGGTGGAACTTTTTCTGGCAGAAAAAATCAGGTTTTTGGATATCCCGCGTATAATAGAAAAGGCACTGGGCGATGCTCCCAACGGGGACAGCTCCCAGCTGTACGACATCCTGGCGCTGGACACGGCGGTACGGAATTCGGTTTTGCGGAGGTAAATTTTGTATATCCTGTTTGCAATTATCGCCATCGGTATTTTGATTCTGGTGCACGAGGCCGGCCATTTTTTCATGGCCCGCATGCTGCGCGTGCCGGTATACGAGTTCTCCATCGGCTTTGGCCCGCGGCTGTGGCAGAAGAAAAAGCAGGGCATCTCCTATTCGGTGCGGGCGATGCCGCTGGGCGGCTACGTCAGCTTCGCCGACGCCGATGACGACAGCACCGTGGGCGTGTTCTATCAGCAGCCCATCTGGAAGCGTCTGTGCGTCATCGTGGCCGGCTCGCTGATGAACGTCGTATTCGCCTTTGTCGTGGCGTTCTTTTTGCTGTGGGCGGTGGGCGGCGCCCAGGCCAGCAACATCGTGGCCACCGTATCGCCGGATTCGCCGGCGGCTCAGGCGGGGCTTATGGCCGGCGATGAGATTGTGGCGGTGGACGGCACGGCGGTGCAGCCGGCGGACACCAACCCCATCAGTCAGCACCTGCAGGCAGCCGGCGGCGGCGCGGTAACGATGGAAGTCAACCGTGCCGGCCAGCGCCTGGCGCTGACGATAACGCCGCAATACGACGAAACGCAGCAGCGCTACATGGTGGGCATTAACCTTTTAACCCGCAGCGTGCCGCTACCGGCGGGCCAGGCCGTCAAATACGCGGCGGTCAGCGTCGGCGAGAGCCTGGGCGCGATGGTGCAGTTTTTGCAGGGCCTGTTCACCCGCGGCGAAGGGGCTGACCAGATGGGCTCGGTGGTGGGGGCCGTCTCGCAGATGGCCCAGTACGGCCAGCAATATGGCTTTGCCACGTTCCTGTCCACGGTGATATTCTTATCCATCAACCTGGCGGTGCTCAACATGCTGCCGCTGCCGGCGCTGGACGGCTTAAAGGCCGTGCTGCTGGTAGTGGAAGCCATCCGAAAAAAGCCCATCCCGCCGGAAAAAGAGGGCGTCGTGCAGCTGATTGGCATGGGTATCTTCGTCGTACTGTTCATTGTGCTCAGCTACCGCGATATCGTGCGGCTCATATCAGGAGGTTAATGTGATAACCCGGAACAAAACCCGCGTGGTCAAGATAGCAGGCGTATCCATCGGCGGCGGCAATCCGGTGGCGGTACAGTCGATGACGAACACCGACACGCGCGACGTGGACGCCACGGTGGAGCAGATATTGCGCTTGGAGCAGCTGGGTTGCGAGATCGTCCGCGCCTCGGTATACGACGAGGAATGCGCCCGGGCCTTTGCCGGCATCAAGGCCCGCATCCACATCCCACTGGTGGCCGACGTTCATTTTTCGCACCGCTTGGCCATCCTGGCGGTGGAAAACGGCGCCGATAAGCTGCGCATCAACCCCGGCAACATCGGCGGCGACGACAACGTGCGCGCCGTGGCCGACGCCGCTAAAGCCCACGGCGTACCCATCCGCGTGGGCGTCAACGCAGGCTCGCTGGAAAAACAGATGCGCATGGCCCACGGCCACAGCGCGCGGGCCATGGTAAACAGCGCCTTAAACGAGATTGCCACGCTGGAGAAGCACGGCTTTGTTGATATTGTCGTATCGCTCAAGGCGTCGGACGTGCCGCTGTGCCTGGAGGCGTATACGCTGATGGCCCAGCGCTGCGACTATCCGCTGCACATCGGCATCACCGAAGCCGGCGGCGGCGAAAACGCGCTGATCAAATCGGCGGTGGGCGCCGGCGCGCTGCTGCTCCACGGATTGGGAGATACATTGCGCGTATCTTTAACCGGCGCGCCCGAGCCGGAGGTGAGCGCCGCATGGAGCATCCTGCGCGCCAGCGGCGTACGCCGGCGCGGCGTGGAGGTCATCTCGTGCCCCACCTGCGGGCGGACGAATATCGACGTGGCGGCGCTGGCCCGGCAGGTGGAGGACGCCACGCGGGATATTACAAAGCCTCTTAAAATTGCCGTCATGGGCTGCGTCGTCAACGGCCCCGGCGAGGCGCGCCAAGCGGATATCGGCATTGCCGGCGGAGACGGCAGCGGCGTTTTAATCA
>JAQVWW010000228.1 GCA_028709505.1 Eubacteriales bacterium | reverse complement strand
AGCGCCGTCTCGTAAACGGACGCGACAGTGGCGTCAAAATTAGCTTGTATCTGCGCCTGTTCGTCGTCGGTAAACGTATACATGCCCTGCTCCCGCGCCTTTTGCAATACCAGCGCGTCGGAAATCAGGTTGTCCAGCGCCGTCTGCCGGGATGTGGCCATCTGGGTAAGCTCCTGGGCGGTATACTTGGTATTATAGTCAAACCCCGCCTGGGCGTTTACATCCTTTTTCAAAATCTGCTGGCCGTTGACGACGGCCACCACCTGATTTTCATCCCTCTGGGGGTTAACCTGCATCAAATTGCAGCCCGCCAGCATCATGAGCGCGGCCATGACCAGCGCCGCAGCCCCTAACTTTTTCATAAGCAATCCGCATCCTTTCCGCTTGTTCCCATAAACATGAGTATTATATCAACTTATGCCACTCTTGCAAAGCACAATTTTCGCCAGCAGCTCCCGGGCCTGCCGGTAAAAGTCGTCCCAGCGCTCGCTTTGCGTGTTCAGCGTCAGCCCCGGCGGGTCGCCGGCGCTTAAAGCCAGCCGGCCTTTGCTCTGGGCCACCAGCTCCAGCAGCTTGACCGGATCAATAGGCGCGTCTTTGACAAAGCGCAATACCAGCCGCATATCCCGCTGCTGCAGCAGCTCTACCTGAGCGGCGGCGGCGGCGTTCTTGAGCATGACCACGTCCATTAAGCGCAGCACCACCCGGGGCGGCTCACCGTAGCGGTCCACCATCTCGTCTATCATATCAGAGCGCTGTTCCTCGTCCTGCAGACCCGAAATACGCCGGTAGGCTTCCAGCCGGCTGGCCATATCGGCAATGTAATCGTCGGGGATATGGGCGTCCACCTTGATTTCCAGCGTGGCGTCCACCTCTTCTACCACCTCTTCGCCGCTCATGCGGCGCACCGCGTCGTCGATGAGCCGGCTGTACAGCGCATAGCCCACCGCCGCCATATTGCCGTGCTGCTCGGCGCCCAGCAGGTTGCCGGCGCCGCGTATCTCCAAATCGCGCATGGCAACTTTAAAGCCGCTGCCAAACTCGGTAAACTCGCGGATGGCCGTCAGCCGCTTTTCGGCTATTTCGCTGAGCACCTTGCTGGGCTGATACATGAAGTACGCGTAGGCAAGCCGGTTGGAGCGCCCCACGCGGCCGCGTAGCTGGTAGAGCTGCGCCAGCCCGAAGTGATCGGCGTCGCACACCAGCAGCGTGTTGGCCCGGGGCACGTCCAGCCCGTTTTCGATGATGGTCGTGCTCAGCAGCACGTCGTATTTTCCGCTGTAGAAATCCAGCATTACCTGTTCCAACTGTGCGGCGCTCATCTGGCCGTGCCCGCACACGATACGCGCCTCGGGCACCAGCTCCTGCAGGCGCCGAGCGAACATAGGCATCGACTCGACGCGGTTGTACAGGCAATACACCTGCCCGCCGCGGGCCACTTCTTTCAAGATGGCGTCGCGCACCATATCCTCCTGAAACTCCACCACGTAGGTCTGCACCGGCTGACGCTCCTCGGGCGGCGTCTCGATGACCGAAATATCGCGTATGCCGCTTAGGGACATGTGCAGCGTGCGCGGGATGGGCGTGGCCGTCATTGTCAGCACGTCGATGTTGGTCTTTAAATGCTTGATGCGCTCTTTGTGCGCCACGCCAAAGCGCTGCTCCTCGTCTACGATGAGCAGGCCCAAATCGCGAAACTTAATATCTTTGGACAGTAGCCTGTGCGTGCCCACCACCAAGTCCAGCTTGCCCTGGGATAACTCTTTGATGATCTGCTGCTGCTGGGGCGGCGTGCGGAAGCGGCACAGCATGTCAAAGCGCAGGGGAAAGCCTTCAAAGCGCTGGGCCACCGTATTATAGTGCTGATACGTCAGCACCGTCGTGGGCGCCAGTATGGCCACCTGCTTGCCCGACAGGATGGCCTTAAACGCCGCGCGCAGCGCCACCTCGGTTTTTCCGTAACCCACGTCGCCGCACAGCAGGCGGTCCATCACGCGCTGGCCTTCCATATCCTTCTTGATTTCAGCGATGGCCGTCACCTGGTCGGGCGTCTCTTCATAAGGGAAGTTGTCCTCAAACTCGCGCATCTGGGCGTTGTCCGGCTCGAAGGTGTATCCTTTGGCTTTCTGGCGGGCGGCGTAAAGCTTGATGAGCGTCTCGGCCATAATTTTAACCTGCGCGCGCACCTTGCCCTTGACGCGCTCCCACTCACCGCCGCCCAGCCGGTTGATGCGCGGCGGGCGGCCTTCGGAGCCGATGTACTTCTCGACGCGGTTCATCTGCTCGGTGGGCACGTAGAGCGTGTCGCCCTTGAGATATTCAATCTGCATATAGTCGCGGGTCTGGCCGTCGGCGGTCATCTTGACGATGCCACGGAACACGCCGATGCCCTGGGCCTCGTGCACGACAAAGTCGCCGGCCTGTAGGTCGGCGAATAGGTCCATCGTGCTGCGCCCGCCGGCGCGTACCACGCGCTTTCGCGCCCGGGCGGTGCCGAAGACCTCGGTCTCGCCCAGGATGACCAGCTTCTCTTGGGGGTCTTCAAAGCCCTGGCGCAGGCCCAGCGGCAGCACCACCGCCTCACCCGGCGCAATATCCCTGTCCCGCGTGATGGCAACGGCGCCCACGCCCAAATCTATCAGCGTATCGGCCAGGCGGTTGGCCCGCCGGTCGCTGCCGGCCATGGCGATAACGCGGTAGCGGTTGCGCCGCCAAATGCGCACGTCGTCGGCCAGCCGGTTCATCTGCCCACGGTAGGCGGTGAGCGCCCTGCCGGTAAAGCGCAGCGTCGTGCGCGCCTTGGGCTGCATGTCATATTCCAAATCCTGTACGCCCAGCATGCGCCGGGGCTGCAGGTGGCGGGTTACGGTGTCCCAATCGTACAGCGCGCCGCGCTGATACAGCAACGCCTCGCCGCGGCGCAGCGCCTCCCGAAACTCGGTATGGTATTCTTTCGTGTACTGTTCCACGCTCTCGTAAATGCGAGCTGGCTCATCCAGCACCACCAGCGGGTCGTCCAAATAGGCGGCCAGCGTGGCGCTCTGCGCATAGAAGGCCGGTATGTGCTGCTCGACGCCTTCGAACATGCCGGTGGTCAGCATGCGCTCGATGCGCTCCTGGGCCAGCTGGCGCACGCGCTGGGGCGCGGCCGTGTCGCTGTGCCGTGCGTCCTGGGCCATCTTCTGTATCGTAGGCTCGGTATCGCGCTGGATAAAGCCGATGCCCCGCTGCAGCGCCGCAGCGTCCAGCGGAGCTTCACTGGCCGGGAAAAACCGCGCCTGGTTGACAGAAACATCCGAACGCTGCGTAAACGGATCGTAACGGCGGATGGTATCCACGTCGTCGCCAAAGAACTCGATGCGGTAGCCCTGCTCCTCGCCGTAGGGATATACGTCGACGATGCCGCCGCGCAGCGCAAACTGGCCGGGGTTTTCGGCACGATCCAGCCGGGCATAGCCGGCCTGAGACAGCGCCGTAAGCAGCGCTTTGACGCTGTATT
>JAQVWW010000227.1 GCA_028709505.1 Eubacteriales bacterium | reverse complement strand
CTGCGTTCGCAGGTGGGCACCATGTATGGCACCGTCGAGAAAGGCCCCCGCTATCTGGAGCTGGCCGAAGGCTACGTCATTGCCATCGGTCTGGATGAGAACAGTGAGATCATCGGCTACAAGTTTGTCAACCTGGGCAAGATGATGGAAGCCATCGGCAAAGGCACCGCCCCGGCCGAAGCCTACGAGAAGAATATTGGCACCTATGGACGGTTTGCCGATGCGGTCAAGGTCGTTGACCCGCGCCACGAATAAGGAGGAGTAGTAGACATGGCATATTTTGAAGGTTACGACAGAAGAATCAAGCAGATCGAAGCCTGCCTGGCGCAATACGGCTTCTCCGATTTGGATCAGGTGGCGGCTTATACCAAGGAAAAGGGCGTGGATGCCGCGCGGATTGCCCGCGAAATTCAGCCCATCGCCTTTGAAAACGCGCTGTGGGCGTACACGCTGGGTGCCGGCATCGCGCTGAAAAAAGGCTGCAAAACCGCCGCCGAAGCCGCCGAAGCCATCGGCGAAGGCCTGCAGGCTTTCTGCATCCCCGGCTCGGTGGCCGATCAGCGCAAAGTAGGGCTGGGCCACGGCAATCTGGCCGCCATGCTGCTGCGCGAAGAAACCAGATGCTTCTGCTTTTTGGCCGGGCACGAGTCCTTTGCCGCCGCCGAAGGCGCCATCGGCATCGCCCGCACCGCCAACAAGGTGCGCAAAGCCCCGCTGCAGGTCATCCTCAACGGCCTGGGCAAGGACGCCGCCTATATCATCTCGCGCATCAACGGCTTTACCTATGTGCGCACGCAGTACGATTATTACACCGGCCAGCTCAACGTCGTCGAACAGCGTCCCTTCAGCCAGGGCGAGCGCGCCCACGTGCGCTGCTACGGCTGCGACGACGTCAGCGAAGGCGTGGCCATCATGCAGCACGAACACGTGGATGTGTCCATCACCGGCAACTCCACCAACCCCACGCGCTTCCAGCATCCCGTCGCCGGCACGTACAAAAAATGGACCGTCGACAACGGCAAGCGGTACTTCTCGGTGGCGTCGGGCGGCGGCACCGGCCGTACGCTGCACCCGGATAATATGGCAGCCGGCCCGGCTTCTTACGGCATGACCGACACGCTGGGCCGTATGCACAGCGACGCCCAGTTCGCCGGCTCGTCGTCGGTGCCGGCCCACGTGGAGATGATGGGCTTAATCGGCATGGGCAACAACCCGATGGTAGGCGCATCGGTGGCCGTGGCCGTGGCCGTGGAAGAATCTCAGAAATAATCGCTTTTGTGCTTACAGGCTGTCGACCCGTCCGGGTGGGCAGCCTGTTTTTTATGCCTTGCACTCTTTTTCACGCACGGTTTTTCACTCCCTGCCGCCGGCGTCGTCGCCGGGCCCGCGGGCAAGGATAGCTGCGTTACCAATCCCATTGTGCCAGAAGAAGGGCAAGTGAAACCATGGGGATAGGCGCAATCCTCGTTTTTCCCTTGTGGGACAGCTGTTGGCGCACGCGGCAGGCTGCGTTTTGAAAAGCGCCTCCCACCGGACTATCGCCCAACGGAACCATCCGCCGTGCGCCACGCCAGGGCGGGAGGAAATAAAGTGAATCAAAAGTCATGGCGCGCCGGCGGCCTTCCCCGGGCAGAAAACCTTCGGCGTCATCAATTTCGCTGTTGCAATTAACCCCCTTCGTCGGGCGGCGCGCGCCGCCTGCTGTCCGTCTGCGGCGGCATCAAGCGTGCCCGTCGTCCCCGCTGCTTGGGGCGAGCAATCCCGCTATGGCGACCATTTTTTTCCTTAACATAGATTTTACAAATTTCACAACGTTTTTACTTTATAACAGTTTTTGCTCTTTTTTTAGAAATAGTGTATAAATTTTACCCTATGTTCTTCTCAACTCCTGTCAATGGATTCAATCATAGCAAAATGCTATACTTAATACAGAAAGTTAGAAGGAGGTGAAGAAGATGACGATGCGTAACCATAAGCAGCACGGCAAGCGTGAAAAAGCGCTCAACGATCGGATGCTCGCTTTGATGCTGGCCACCCAGTACATGCCTAAGCTGTACTAACCAAGGTTGAAGCACGCCAATGCATGGGCAAAAGGCCCTGCAACACGGATTCCACCTGCGGCATAGCCGTTTTATATAGAATGGAACAAGGGCTTTTGACGTTTGCCACATGTCTCCCCCAAGTTCTATATAGCGCCGGCGGGAGCCCCGACGGCGAACCAGATGGGCACATCTGGAATTCTAAAGGCTCGCCCCCTTGAGTTTTTAGAATCAGTGGAAGGCACAGCGTATTTTCGCTGTGGGGAACGGGCTGCACAACCGTTTCTGACCTGGGACTGCATGCACAGTCCCTTTTTTATTAAGATGGACCGGCCGCGATAAGCGGCACTTTGTTTGCCCGCCCTTGTGGCGGCTTTTTTTATCCGCTATAATCAATCTATTCTTTTGCGCAGGTGATCCGATGTATTGCTGGCAGGTAGCCACCGCCCAAACGCTGCAAAATTTTTTAACCAAACGCCTGCACATCGCCGGCGCCGTGCTGCAGCGGCTGCAGAGCAAGGGCTGCGTGCGGGTAAACGGCCGGGATGCCGCCCTTGCGGCGATGCTGCACCCCGGCGACGACGTGCAGCTGACTTTGCCTGGCTGGGCGCTGCCGGCGCTGGACGTGATCTATGAGGACGACAGCTACCTGGTGCTGAACAAGCCGCCGCGCAGAGCCGTCTGCGGCGACGATTCGCTGACGCTGGAGGATTTGGCACGCGCACACGGCCATACGTCGGCCCGGGCCTGCCATCGGCTGGACGCCGGCACCGGCGGCATCGTGCTTTTTGCCAAAGATGAGCACGCGCGGCAGGCGGCGTTAGGCTTGTTTGCCGGCGGGCAGCTGGAAAAAACCTATGAGTGCCTGGTGTGCGGCACACCTGAAAACAGCGCCGGCGAGCTGCTGCACTACCTGACCAAGGACAGCGCCCGGGGCTATGTGCGCGCCTACAAGCAGCCCCGCCCCGGCGCGGTGCCGGCCCGGGCAAGCTATCAGGTGCTGGCGGTGCGGCCGGCGCTATCGCTGCTGCGCGTACAGCTGCATACCGGCCGCACCCACCAAATCCGCGTACAGATTGCGACGCTGGGCACACCCATCCTAGGCGACGACAAATACGGCGATCGCGCCGCCAACCGCGCCTACCACTGCCGCCTGCCCTGCCTGTGGGCGGTGCGGCTGGCCTTCCCCGACGGCTTAACCGGCGTGCTGGCCGGCCTGTCCGGCAAGGCCTTCGAAAGCCGGCCGGTGTGGCCGGCACGCTGCGCTGAGCTGTTTATGGAGTAGGGCGGCGAAAACCGGCGCCGGGCAATGCCGCCGCGGCCACGCTTGCGTATGACTCCCCCCCAACCCACACATGCCGTTTTTTTCATGCGGGTGGCAAATCCCCGCAGCGGCGCACCCGGCATATCCACCGCATTGCCAGGAGGTTGTAACCATGAGCAAGTTGCAAAACATGCGCGGCA
>JAQVWW010000226.1 GCA_028709505.1 Eubacteriales bacterium | reverse complement strand
TGGCTGAATTTAAGCGGTATGTCGTTATCCTCCAGGCACTGCACGATGTTGCGCGCCAGGCCGCTGGAGTAGGGCATAATCTCGCATACCATCTTGACTTTGGCGCCTTCCCACGTCATACGCCGGGCCATGATAAGGCCGATATCACCCGAGCCTAAGATGACGATCTCGCGGCCGGGCATATAGCCTTCCATGTTGACCAGGCGCTGGGCGCTGCCGGCGGACAATACGCCGGCCGGCCGTGCGCCGGGGATGTTGATGGCGCCGCGGGTACGTTCGCGGCAACCCATGGCCAGGATGACGGCGCCGGCCTTGATTTCTTCCCAGCCCGCCGTATACCCGGCGGCGATGATGGTTCTGTCGGGCGTCAGCTGTAGCGCCATCGTGTCGGTCATCACTTCAATGCCGGTGCCCTCCAGCTGCTCAACAAACCGGTGCGCATATTCGGGACCCGACAGCTCCTCGCCAAACCACTGCAGGCCAAAGCCGTTGTGGATACACTGCTGCAGAATACCGCCCAGTTCACGGTCACGCTCGATGATAAGGACGCTGTCGGCGCCGGCCTTTTTTGCTTCCAGGGCGGCGGCCAGGCCGGCCGGCCCGCCGCCGATAATGGCTACATCCACGTTTCTCATCACAGGTTATCCTCTTCCTTCAATTTTCCCACCAGCAGGCGGGACGCGCCGCCGTTTTTGGTGACTTCCAGCATGTCAACGCCCAATTCCCGCGCCAGAATATCCATGACCCGGGGCGCGCAGAAGCCGCCCTGGCAGCGGCCCATGCCGGCGCGGGTGCGGCGCTTGACGCCGTCCAGCGTGGTGGCCGGCACAGGCGAGTGGATGGCGTCGACAATTTCCGCCTCGGGCACCGTCTCGCAGCGGCAGATGATGCGGCCGTAAAGCGGATTCTCGGCCACCGCCGCCGCGCGCTCGGCGCAGTCCATCTCGCGGAACTTCTTCCTGCGCACGCGCGTGGTGACGACGCCCTCTTTGGGCGTCAGCGCATAGCCGGCGCTTTGCAGCAAGTCGGCCACCATCTCGGCAATGGCCGGCGCCGACGACAGCCCCGGCGAGCAGATGCCCGACGCGTTGAGAAAGCCCGGCACGTTGGGCTCCTCGCGAATGATAAAGTCGTGCAGCCCCTTTATCTGGGCGCGCAGGCCCGAAAAGGCCGTAATCACTTTGTTCAGCGGCAGGCCGGGTATGGACTTGCGCGACAGTTCCTTCAGTTGCGCCAGCCCCTGGGGCGTGGTGTCCACGTCGGTCTTATCGGTAATGTCCTCGGCGGTGGGCCCGGCGTACACGTTGCCGTCCACCGTCGGCGCCACCAGCACGCCCTTGCCCATCTGGGTGGGCGTCTGGAAAATAACGTTGCGTACCATCTGGTTGACCGACCGGTCCAGCATCATGTACTGCCCGCGGCGCGGAACAATTTCAAAATGTTCGCCGCCGGCCATATCGTTGACTTCGTCGGCATAAAGCCCGGCGGCGTTGACGACGTAGCGGGCGACAATGCTTTCGCCTTTTTCACTGGTCAGCGTAAAGCCCTGTTGGCCCGGCGCGACGGACGAAACCTTCCATTCGCGCAGCAACGTCACGCCGTTGGTCACGGCGTTTTCCAGCAGTGCCAGCGCCAGCTCGTACGGGCAGACGATGCCGCCGGTGGGCGCGTGCAGCGCCGCGACCACGTCGGGGCTGACCGCCGGCTCGACAGCGCGCATCTGATCGCCGCTTAGGATGGTTAGCCCGGGCACGCCGTTGCTCTCGCCCCGCTGCTTTAGCTCTTCCAGCACGCGGCGCTCATCGTCGCTAAAGGCCACCACGTAGGTGCCCAGGTTTTGAAACGGCACGTCCAGCCGGGCGCACAGCGGGCCCATCATGGCGTTGCCGGCCACGTTAAGCCGGGCCATCAGCGTACCCGGCTGGCAATCGTACCCGGCGTGGACGATGGCGCTGTTGGCCCGCGACGCGCCCATGGCCACGTCGGCGGTGGCTTCCAGCACCACGACGCTGCCCTGATAGGCCGATAACTTGTGCGCAATGGCCGCACCGGTCACGCCCGCGCCAATAATCGCAACATCATACATAAAAAAAGTCCTCCCTTACCCCCGCCTATGCATATGCAGGGTTGCTCATCCGATGTGCGTCAGGCCGCTTTGCTCCAAAGCGGCGGCAGATCTTTTTAAATTACTTTATAAACCGATAATATTTTAACACACATATGCCCGGGACAAAAGCCCAAAATCTTTATATCCGCTGCCGGACTACGCATTTTGCGGCAGCCTTCTCTTTTCGCGGCGCCGTTTTCACCGCCGCTGTGCCGTCGTTTCCGACCTTTTGCCCATGCGGCAGGCGGTTTTTTCACAGTTCATCCGGCCGATCGGCGCGCATTCGCCGGCCGGCGGGCCTTGACCGCGGCGGCGCCGGCCGATACAATACTAGCATATTCCGTTACGAAAGCGAGGCGCGCCATGGTACGTATTTGGGGCCAGCTGAAGATAAAAGAAAAGATTGCCAAAGACGCCGTCGAAGTGTATGACGGCGCCACGCCGCCCGACATCCACGATGTGGTGGACGCGCTGTGCCACACGCTGGACATCCCGCGGCCGGTGGTGCTGTCCAAGCACGAGCGTGAGTACGACCAGTTTGCCCGCACCATCTTTACGCCGGCCGACTTCATCGAGCAGATATCCTACCACCGTTTTGAAGTGGAAGTTCTCAAAGACAAAACCAAACGACGCCGATAAAAAGATTGCCGCCCTGCGGCCGGCGGCACAGCCATGATGAACGATACGCGCAGCCTTGAGCTGCTTGCCCCCGCCGGCGGTTACGAACAGCTGCGCGCGGCGGTGGAAAACGGCGCCGATGCCGTCTATCTGGGCGGCAGGATGCATAACGCCCGGCAAAACGCCGCCAATTTTGACGACGATATGCTGACGCGCGCGCTGGAATACGCGCACGCCCGCGGCGTGCCGGTGCACATTACCCTCAACACGCTCATCGCGCCCGAAGAATTTGACGAAACGCTGCGCTACGCCGCGCACCTGTATACGCTGGGCGCCGACGCGCTCATCGTGCAGGATTTGGGGCTGGCCCGGGCGCTGCGCGCGCTGCTGCCCGATTTGCCGCTGCATTTGAGCACGCAGGGCACCGTCTGCGACGCCCACTATGCGGCGCTGGCCGCCCAAATGGGCTTCTCCCGCGTCATTTTGGCCCGCGAGACGGCGCTGGCCGACATCCGCGCCATCGCCGCCGCCTCGCCGATACCGGTGGAAGTGTTCGTGCACGGCGCGCTGTGCGTGTGCATTTCAGGTCAGTGCCTGTTCTCCAGCCTGGTGGGCGGCCGCAGCGGCAACCGCGGCCAGTGCGCCCAGCCCTGCCGGCTGCCCTATACGCTGCTCAAAGACGGCGTCGCCCAGGCCAGCGGTTATTTGCTCAGCCCCAAGGACAATTGCGCCGTCGAATATCTGGAGCAGCTGCGCGCCGCCGGCGTGGCGTCGCTGAAAAT
>JAQVWW010000225.1 GCA_028709505.1 Eubacteriales bacterium | reverse complement strand
AATGGAAAAATTCGGTGTCATTGTGTCACTCCTCCATCCACTTGGTGTGGAATACCCCGTCGCGGTCCACTCTGTGATACGTATGGGCGCCAAAATAGTCGCGCTGGGCCTGGATCAGATTGGCCGGCAACCATTCGGCGCGGTAGGAGTCGAAATAGCTCAGCGCCGACGACAGGCAGGGCACCGGCACGCCGCACAGCGCCGCCGTGGACACCACGCGCCGCCAAGCCTTCTGGGCCTTTTCCAGTTCGGCCTTAAACACCGGCGCCACCAATAAGTTATCCAGGTCGGGCTGCTGATCGTAGGCTTGCTTAATCAGGTGCAGGAACCGCGCGCGGATAATACAGCCGCCCCGCCACAGCATAGCGATATCGCCCAGCTTCAAATCCCAGCCGTTCTCGCGGGAAGCCGTCTTGAGCAGGTCAAAGCCCTGGGCATAAGAGCAAATTTTGGCGGCGTACAGCGCCTGGCCGATATCCTCGATAAACGCGGCGGCGTCGCCGGTAAAGGCGTCGGCCTGGGCGGCTATAAGCTGCGATGCGCGCACGCGCTGATCTTTGAGCGCCGAAGCGCAGCGGGCAAACACCGCCTCGGCGATGGTGGGCGCGGCCACGCCGAACTGCAGCGCCTGCTGCGACGTCCACATGCCGGTGCCCTTCTGCCCGGCGGCGTCAAGAATCAAGTCCACCAGCGGCTTGCCGGTAAGCGTATCCTTACGGCCTAAAATATCGGCGGTAATCTCAATCAGATACGAGTCCAGCTTGCCTTTGTTCCAGCCGGCAAACACCTGCTGCATGGCGTCGGCAGACATTCCCAGCAGCTGTTTCATCAGCCCATAGCTTTCACTGATAAGCTGCATATCGCCGTATTCGATGCCGTTGTGCACCGTCTTTACAAAGTGGCCGGCGCCGTCCGGCCCGATATAATCGCAGCAGGCCTCGCCCTCTACTTTGGCGGAGATATCTTTTAGCAGCGTACCCACCTGTTCCCAGGCCACAAGCGAACCACCGGGCATAATGCTGGGGCCGTTGAGCGCCCCTTCCTCGCCGCCGGAAACGCCCACGCCCATGTAAAGCAGGCCCCGGTCGGCCAACGCCTTTTCACGGCGGACGGTATCGGCGAAAAACGAGTTGCCGCAGTCCATGATAATGTCGCCTTCGTCCACTAGAGCCAGCAGCTCGTCGATGACGGCGTCCACCGGATAGCCGGCCTTCACCATAATCAGGATGCGCCGCGGCCGCTCCAGGCTGCCCACAAACTCTTTTAGCGTATAGCCGGCTACGACGTCGGCGTCTTTGGCCACATCGGTCATAAACTCGCGGGTTTTTTCGGCGGTGCGGTTATAGACGGCTACGCGATAGCCGTGGTTGGCCATGTTCATAACCAGGTTCTGCCCCATTACTGCCAGGCCGATTAAGCCCACCTGTGCTTTTTTCATCTGTTGCTCCTCATCCTTTTCCGTTTAATAAATTCATATCGGCGCGGGTGATAAAGCCCACACCCGGATCCGCCATGTCCAGCGCAATGCGCGCCTCCTGCCCGTCGCCTTTGCGAAACGTAAATACCACCATGCGGTCGATCTCACGGCCGATTTCCTGGGCGATAAGCTCCTTATTCAGCGGCAAATCCTCCCAAGCCTCCACCGGGTAAACCTTCATCGGCTGCATGCCGAACTCCTCCGGCGGCTGGGCGATGACGAAAAAGCCCGCCACCTCGGCCGGGTCTACGCTGCGTTCGGCCAATATCGACGGTACCTCGTCGTCGTCGAGATAATCGTCATCGTCATCGTCGATATCTTCAAAATAGGCGTCGTTTTCCCGATAGACGGCCAGCGGCAGCGATCCTTCGCCCAGCGGCGCCTCGCCATAGTAAAAGTAGACATATTCGCCGGGGTCGTCCCGCAGCGAAAGGTTTTTAAAAATGCGCGACAGATACAATAACCCCGACGGATTGCCGATAATCTGAATACCCTCGGCTTCCTCAAATCGGATGTGAATCTTCTCTTTGCCATCGGACTGGATGAGATCGTTGGTCACCTCGCGGAACAGCCGCTGCTGGCCCAGACGCTCGGCAGCCACCCGCAAAAAATCGTTTAAATGCGGGGCGTCCACCATCTCCTCGGCATACTGCACACATCGTATATAGGTTCTGCGCCGGTCCAGCTCTGAACGCATGTCGCATCCGGCCAGCAATTCCTCCAGCTTTTCGTTATAATCCATCGATACTCCTTTGGATAGCCCACAGCGGCGCGCCGTATGGGCAGGGAACCACCGGCACAAGGCCGGCGGTTCCCGCGCCTAAAATTTATTTCGACAAAACCACCAGCGCGCGGTCCACCACGTTCTGTACGGTGAAGCCAAAGTGCTTGAACAGTTCGGCCGCCGCTCCCGAAGCGCCGTAGCCCTCCATGGCTAGTATGTCGCCATCCAAACCAACATATTTATGCCAGCCGAAGGGGCTGGCCGCCTCCACCGCCAGCCGTGCGCGCACGGCGTCGGGCAGCACGCTCTGCCGGTATTCAGCACTCTGGCGCTCGAACGCTTCCCAGGACGGCATCGACACGACGCGCGTCGAGATACCCATCCGCGTCAGCTCGTCGGCGGCCTTGAAGATGAGTTCCACTTCGGAGCCCGACGCCATCAAGATGATATCGGGTCTGGCTTTGTGCCCTTCCTTTAAAATATATGCGCCTTTTAAGGCGGCTTTGCCGGTGCTTTCGTACAACGGCAGCTTTTGGCGGGTGAGCACCAGCGCAGTAGGGCCTTCGGCACCCAGCGCATAGATCCACGCGGCGGCGGTCTCACGGCTGTCCGCCGGGCGGAATACGGTAAAGCCGGGTATGCTGCGCAGCATGGCCAGCTGCTCGATAGGCTCGTGGGTAGGCCCGTCCTCGCCTACGCCAATGCTGTCGTGGGTCAGAATATACACCACCGGCAGCTTCATCAGCGCCGACAGGCGCATGGCGTGCTTCATGTAGTCTGAAAACACAAAGAACGTGGCCACATACGGGCGCAGACCGCCGTACACGGCCATGCCGTTGGCGATGGCGGCCATCGCGTGCTCGCGCACGCCGAAATGGATGTTGCGCCCGGCGTACTGGCCCGGCGCGAAGGACTCCTCGCCCTGGATATCCGATATGTTGGACGGCGAAAGGTCGGCGGAGCCGCCGATGAGGTTGGGATACATCCGGGCCAGCCGGTTGAGCACAACGCCCGAAGAGTTGCGCGTGGCGTCGGGCCCTTTAAAGCTCATAAAGTCGGCGACGTCCAGCAGCGTGGCGTTGACGCCGCCGGTATGCTGTTGGTTCCACGCTTCGGCCAGCTGCGGGTAGGCTTGGGCGTATGCGGCGAACATAGCCTTCCACTGCTTTTCGGCATCGGCGCCCTGCTGGCGCAGCGCCTTTACGTGGTCATATACCTGCGCCGGCACGTAGAAATCTTCATCGGGCCACTGGAAGCACGCGCGCGTCGCCTGGACGTGCTCGGCGCCCAGCGGCGCGCCGTGGCTGCCGGCGGTACC
>JAQVWW010000224.1 GCA_028709505.1 Eubacteriales bacterium | reverse complement strand
GTAAGCCAAATAAAGTAAACATTCTCTATATAAAATATAAATTTTCTATTTTCTTTTTATAGTTTTGGTGGTATATTGATAACGTACAAGAAATTAAGTTTTTATTTTGTATAGGTTACACAATTTTTTCGGCACTCACCGGGTTGCGTGTGGGGCACAGCGAGGCTCCGCTTCGCTGTATAATGTCCTTAGCTCCCCTTTTAAGGCCAGCCTATACACTACGCTTCCTCCCCGTGGGTTTTACAGGCGATTCCCCCACTGCTTTTTTCGAAAAGCGGTGGGGGTTTCGTCGTACCGGGCGCGAAACGCGTTGGCAAAATAGCGGGCGTCGGCAAAGCACAGCCGCCGGGCAATGTCGCCCACCGGCAGGTTCGTGTTGCGCAGCAGCAGCGCCGCCCGTTCCAGCCGGCGCCGGGCCAAATACCGGTAGGGCGTCACGCCGTAGGCCTTTTGAAACAGGCGGTTGGCCTGGGATGGGCAGCGGTAGATGTGCGCCGCCATCTGCTCCACGCGCACCGGCCGCTCCAGGCTCTCGTCCAAAAACCGTTTCAGCTTGCGGGCACTGTCCTGGGCCTGCCCGCCGGCGGCCGATAGACACCGCCGCATCCGCTGCAGCATGGCGTGCAGCAGTATCGCCGCTTTCTGCGACGCCTCACCGGCGTCGGCGGTGGCGCGCGCCATGCCCAGCAGCTGCTCAAACTCGCGGGACAAGTCCAGCCCCGGCACATGGTAGACGCCTTCCAGCGCATAGGCCTGGCACAGCGCGGCGCACAGCGGCCCCGAGACGTTCATCCACTGCTTGACCCACGGGTTGCCGCGGGATGACGCATAGCGATGGGTGCTGCCCAGCGGCAGCAGATACACGTCGCCGGCGACGGCGGTAAAGCGCCGTCCGTCCACCTCCACGTGCCCTTCGCCGCGGCTGATATATTCCAGCACCATCATCGGCGCGTTCTGCCGGGATATGTGATAGCTGCCGTCGCAGTAGGAGACGCCGGCCATCTCCAAAACCAACGCGTCGTCGTCACCGGCGCGCACAAAGCTGATGATTTCCTCGTACATGCGTGTTTTCCTCACCTTAATACGCGCATTATCGCTTTCTATTCGCCAATATAGGCATTATAATACACATAGAACACAAAACACAAACAGGAGGTCATCATGCAAAACCGCATTCCCCGCCCCGAATACCCGCGCCCGCAGCTGGTGCGCGACACATGGATGAACCTGAACGGCCCCTGGGAGTTTGAGATTGACCACGGCGACAGCGGCATCGAACGCAAATTTTATCAGCGCGACGGCTTAAGCGGCCGCATTAACGTACCCTTTTGCCCCGAAAGCGCGCTTTCGGGCGTACAATATACCGACTTTATGGCGGCGGTATGGTACCGGCGCGCGGTGACGCTGCCCGCCGACTGGCGCGGCCAGCGGGTGCTGCTGCACTTTGGCGCCGTGGATTACCACGCCCACGTATGGGTAAACGGCCAAAAGGTAGGCGAGCACCGCGGCGGATACACGTCCTTTACGCTGGAGATTACGGCGGCGCTGGGCGACGGCGATACCATCATCACCGTCTGCGCCCGTGACGACAACCGCGGCATGGGCCAACCCCGGGGCAAGCAGAGCGCCGAATATCACTCCCACCATTGCGACTATACGCGCACCACCGGCATCTGGCAGACGGTATGGCTGGAGTGCGTGCCCCAGACCTATATCGCCGCCGCCCGGCTGACGCCCGATGCGGCCAATGGCGCGCTGTTTGCCGATGTGCGCGTCGACGGGCCGGCGCGGGGCTGCGCGGTGCGGCTAAGCGCCAGCTATCAGGGCCGGCCGGTGGGCCAGTGCGCGGCGCAGATAGCCGGCGAAACCACGTGCCTGTCCGTGGCGCTGAGCGAATCCCATCTGTGGATGCCCGGTGACGCGCAGCTTTACGACCTGCGCATCGAGCTTATGCGCGGTGAAACGGTGCTGGACAGCGCCCAGAGCTACTTTGGCCTGCGCGATCTCAGCTGGCAGGACGGCGCGTTGCGCATCAACGGCAAGGCTGTCTTCCAGCGGCTCATTCTCGATCAGGGCTTCTACCCCGACGGCATCTATACGGCGCCCAGCGACGACGAACTGAAGGCCGACATCTTACGTTCGATGGACATGGGCTTTAACGGCGCGCGGCTGCACCAGAAGGTGTTCGAGGAGCGCTTTCTGTACTGGGCCGATCGCCTGGGCTATCTGGTGTGGGGCGAGATGGCCAGCTGGGGGCTGGATATCACGACGCCGGCGGGGCTGGTGCACTTCCTGCCCGAATGGATGGAGTCGGTGCAACGGGATTACTCGCACCCGGCGCTGGTGGGCTGGTGCCCGTTTAACGAAACCTGGGATTTGGACGGTACCAAGCAGTGTAACGACGTGCTGGCCGTCACGTACCGCGTCACCAAGGCGATGGACGCCACGCGGCCGGTCATCGACACCAGCGGCAACTACCACGTGGTGACCGACGTATTCGACATACACGATTATGAGCAGGATGTGGCCGTCTTTGCCGGGCGCTACGGCGCCGACGCCGAAAACGGCGGCCGTCATACGACGTACCCGCAGCGCCAGAGCTACGGCGGACAGGCCTATTTTGTCAGCGAATACGGCGGCATCGCCTGGAACCCCGAGCGCAAGGAAGGCTGGGGCTACGGTGCCGGCCCGGCCACCGAACAGGAGTTTTTAAGCCGCTATGAGGGGCTGACCACGACGCTGCTGAAAAACCCCAACGTCTGCGCGTTTTGCTATACGCAGCTGACCGACGTCGAACAGGAGTTAAACGGCCTGTATACGTACGATCGCCGCGCCAAATTCGATCCGGCTATCATCCGGCGCATCAACACGCAGCCCGCCGCCATCGAAGAGCGGGAATAGCCCGCACAAACCCCTTACAGCGCAGCAGCCGAGCCAAATGGCCCGGCTGCTGTTTTTTCTGCTCTGCATCTTTATTGCTCTTGCAATGCACACGACGTCTTCCAGCGCTCCAGCCCGGCAAAGGCGCAGGCGAAGATGTCTGCCACCTGCCGCGCAGCGCCGGGCGGGGGCTCCGGCGCCAGTACACGGTGCCGGATGGCGGCCAGCGCCCCAGGGCCGGGCAGCGCGTCGGCTGTTAACAGCCGTCACTATCCCCTCTCCGCCAGCCCACGCTTCTCTCTACGCGCCAGCAGCCGGGCAATTTGCCCGGCTGCTGTTTTTTCTGCATCTTTATTGCTCTAACATCGCGCACGGCGTCTTCCAGCGCTCCAGCCCGGCAAAGGCGCAGGCGAAGATGTCGGCCACCTGCCGCGCGGCGCCGGGCGGGGGCTCCTGCGCCAGTACGCGGCGCCGGATGGCGGCCAGCGCCCCATGGCCGGGCAGCGCGTCGGCTACCAGCGTCTGCAAAACCTCATCCATCGTCTTCATCCACCGTCACCCCACAATCCTCCAGCTCTCGGCGGAACTGTTTTTTTGCCGCCGCCACGCGGGAACGCACCGCCGACGCGGACAGGTGCATCG
>JAQVWW010000223.1 GCA_028709505.1 Eubacteriales bacterium | reverse complement strand
ACGGCGTCGCCCACAACGGTGACCGCCGTGCCGTTGCGCAGCGAACCCAGCTTGCCCGACGTGGCGCTGGCCGCCGCGCGCACGTTCAGCGTACCCGACGATACCTTGACGGTGCCGCTTTGCTCACCGGTGCCGGTATCCGGCGTGGGGGTGGGCGTAGGCGTAGGCGTAGGCGTTGTGCCGCCGCCCTGCGTCGTGACGTACGTATCGGACACATAGCCGGTCTTGCCCTGATAGGTCACCTGATACCAGCCGGTGCTGTGCCCAAGGATGGTCACGGTAGCGCCGTGGGGGACGCTGCCGATGACGCTGCCGCCGGGGCTCTGGCGCAGGTTGAGCGTGCTGGAAGTGCTGTTGAGCTTAACGGTACCGGTGGTAGTCTCGGGCGTGGGTGTCGGCGTAGGCGTAGGCGTAGTATCGCCCTGCAGCGTGATGTACGTGCTGGAGCAATACCCGGTGATGCTGCCGTTGGTGATCTGATACCACGAGCCGCTCTGACTCAATATGGTCACCGTGTCGCCGTGCTTGAGCCTGCCCACCACGGTGGCGCTGGTGCTGGGGGTTTTGCGCACGTTAAGCGTGCTGCCCGACGATTGAAGTTTGACGGTGCCGGTGCGCGTCTGCGGCGTTTCGGTGGGTGTGGGCGTCGGCGTGGGCGTGGGCGTGGGCGTGGGCGTGGGCGTCGGCTCGGCCGCGTCTACCGGTTGTATCGACGTTACGTACGCCGCCGAACAATACCCTTCCAGCCCGTTGTAGCGTACCTTGTGCCAGTCGGTCCCCTTGGCCAGGATGTCCACCTTCTTGCCGTGGGGCACGGTGGTAACGATGACGGACGACGTGCTGGCCTCGTGGCGCACATTCAGGTTGCCCGATCCGCTGCTTAGCGTCACAACGCCGGTGAACAGCGCCGGCGCGCGCACACCGTCGGCGGGGATGCCCTCCACCGTGGTCACATCGGCGGTTTTGATGTAGCCGGTCCACCCTTTGGTGGGCAGGTATACGCGGTAATAGTCGCCGGTGGTGCCCAGCACCTGCATGTAGGTGTCGGCCTCCAGGCGGCCTTTAACGGCGCTGGCAGACGCCGGGGTGTATAAGTTGATATCGGCAGCGGCGGTCTTGGCGTAGCCCACCACGGTGCCGCTGCCATCGGGCAATGCCGGTAGCGGCGTCTGTGTCAACGTCAGCGTCTGCAGCACAGACGCGCCGTAGTAGAACGCCAGGATGTCCTGATAGCCCAGGCCCTCGCGAGCCATCTGCTGGGCGCCGCGCTGGCTCATGCCCACGCCGTGGCCGTAGCGCCGGGCGGTCAGCACAAACGTACCGCTCTGGTCGGCGACATACCACAGCTTAAACGTGCTCATCAGGCTGTGTACGCCGTCGTAAGCGTCTTTGATGGCGGCGGTGGTCAGGTCGAACGTATAGGTCTTGCTGGTACCGCCCACCGAGCAGCTGGCGGTAAAGCGCACCTTGGTAAACTCACGGCTGGCCGACGGGTATCCCGAAGGCAACGTGTGCGGCGTAACGGCGCTAACGCCGGTGATGACGATGTCGGACGCAGAGCAGCTGATGCCGTCGGCGGCCAGCAGCCCCTGCAGCTGGGTCTTCATCAGCTCTCGGATACGCGTGTTCGGCTCGGTAAAGCTCTGTCCGTTTTGGGGTATGACGATATCCTGGCTGGGGCTGCTGGGGTTGCGCAGGTCGTAGGGATCGTCCTTCATCACGTGGTATGTGTCGGCCCCCCAGCCGCGCAGCGAAGACAGGTTCGTCTGCCCGCCGTTGCTGGCCGAATAGGTGCCGTCAATGAAGGCGCCGCCCAGCGTAAGCACCTGGCCGGCCGTGGCGCTGACGGCGTCCATGATGGCGCCCCACGAAGCGTTATAGCCGATATAGGCCTGGTACGTCGTCGTATCGTCCACATCGTAGCTGACGGAAGTGCGGGCCTTGTTCAGCACGTAGGTGCGGGCCGCCACCGCCTGGGCTTTGAGCGCCTCCGCCGGCCACGAGTTGTTCATCTCCTGGGCCAGAACGCCGTAGAGATAGGTATCCAAAAATACATGGTTGACGGCGGTGACATAGTTGCCCGACACGGCAAAGTAAATATCCCCTTTGTAGTTGAGCTTCCCGCGGCGGCCGTGGGTGATGCTCACCCATTCCCGGTCGCTTGTGCCTTGGTACTGGCGCAGCGTAAGGGCCGACGCGCCGTCAATGGCAACGGCGCTGTCGATGACAACGCGCAGGCTGCCGCCGGTGTTGGTCACCTGGCATTGCGAACCCGAAGGCAACTCCAAATCCGGATATTCGGCAAAACGGTACGCTCCCTCGGGCGTAAAGTCAATGCTGGTCATGTTCCCCATATTCAACAATACGCGGATGTAGCTATAATCCTTTTCGGCCTGTGCCGGCAGCGCCGGTATCAGCAGTACAAGGCACAGCAGCGCCGCAACAATTTTCTTCAAGGTCAGTTCCTCCATTAGCTTTCGTCCGCCCGGGTATCCATGGCCGATTATCGATAAAAATACATACAATAAAAATACATATTTTATTATACACTCAAATATCTCAATTTGTTGTTAAAGATGTTTCAAAGTTTTATCTATTTCGCCTTTTACGCGGCGGGGCGGTCGGTTTGCGCATTGCATGGCGGTGGTGCGGCGCGCTATAATAGCGTTATGGATACTACCGTATGCAAACACAGGAGTCCGTTTATGTATTATGAGGATGGGTTTGTCAAAGTGGCTGCCGCCACCCCCCGCCTGCGCGTGGCCGATACCGCCTATAACGCCGGCAACATCATACGGCTGATGGATCAGGCACACGCCGCCGGCGTCAAGGTGCTGGTCTTTCCGGAGCTGTGCATCACCGGCTACACCTGCGGCGATCTGTTCCAGCAGCAGCTGCTGCTGCACAACGCCCAGCGCAGCCTGGCCGATATCGCCGCCCACAGCGCCGGGCTGCACATGCTGGTGCTGGTGGGCCTGCCGCTTGAGCTGGGTAGCCATCTGTTTAACTGCGCCGCGTTGCTGGGCGACGGGCAGGTTCTGGCGCTGATGCCTAAAACATTTATTCCCAACTATGGCGAATTTTATGAGTGCCGGTATTTTTCGCCGCCGTCGGCCACGGCGGCCGCCACGGTGCGCCTGGATGGGCACGATGTGCCTTTCGGCGCCGATCTGCTGCTTTGTTGTGCGGAACTGGCGGATTTGAAGGTGGGCGTCGAAATTTGCGAAGATCTGTGGATGCCCGTTTCGCCGGGTGCGCTGCACGCATTGCACGGCGCGACGCTGCTATTAAATCCGTCGGCCAGCAACGAAGTGGTGGGCAAGGCCCGTTACCGCCGGGATCTGGTCAAAAGCCAGTCGGCCCGCTGCGTCTGCGGCTACGTCTACGCGTCGGCCGGCGACGGCGAGAGCACCACCGATTTGGTCTTTGCCGGGCACAACATGATCGCCGAGAACGGCGTACTGTTGGCCGAGATCCGGCCTTTTGACGCCGGCGACGACGCCGGCAGCCTGCTGGTAAGCGACGTGGATATTCAAAAGCTGGCCG
>JAQVWW010000001.1 GCA_028709505.1 Eubacteriales bacterium | reverse complement strand
ATGGATGGTCACCTTGCGGCCGCACTGCTCGCGCAGCACCTGCTCCATCACATCGGCGTCGGCCGGCCGTTCGCGCACAACGATCTCTTTGGGCAGCGTGGCGCCGGCCATATAAAACTGCGTGATAAAGCTGGCCGCCACGTCGGCGGCGCTCTCGTTTTCCGAGCCGTTCATGATAAAGCCTTCGCTGCCGGTCACTTTACCGGCGCGCATCATCATCAGCTGCACCGCCGTCTCGTCGCCGTCGGTGACGATGCCCAGTACGTCCAAATCCTCGGCGCTGACCGACGTGGAGATGGCGCTCTGGCGGTGGTTGGCCTGCTGACGAATCTGCTGCACGGCCAAGAGCCTGTCGCGATAGCCCGCCGCCCGCTCAAAGTCCAGCGCCTCGGCGGCTTCCTCCATCCGCGCTTTCAGGTCGGCGGCCACTTCGTCGTGATGCCCCTGCAAAAAGCGGCAGACGTCGCGCACCACTTTGGCGTATTCGGCCCGGGGCACCTGCCCGGTGCAGGGCGCCATGCACAGGCCTATCTGGGCGTTTAGGCAGGGCCGCTCGCCGCGCTGCGCCGCCTTTTGGATATCCTTGGCGCAGGAGCGGATGGGAAATATTTTTTTGACCGCCTCCAGCGTGGCGCGCAGCGAACCGGTTGACATATACGGCCCGAAGTAACGCGCCTTATCGCCTTTTTTCAGCCGCCGCACAATCTCCACCCTGGGATAGGGGTCGGCGGTATCTACGCGCAGGTATGGGTAGTGCTTGCCGTCCTTGAGCAGGATATTATAGCGGGGCTGGTGGCGCTTGATGAGGTTGCACTCCAGCATCAGCGCCTCGCGCTCGTCCTGTACCAGCACGTAGTCGATGTCGGCCACGTCCTGCACCAGGCGGCGGGTCTTGGGCTGCTCGCGCTGGGTGGATGGTTGAAAATACTGGCGCACGCGGTTGCGCAGCGACACCGCCTTGCCCACATAGATAATTTTGCCCAGCGCGTTTTTCATGATATAAACGCCGGGGCTCTCGGGCAGGTTCTCCACCACCCCGGCCACGCGTTCGAGCATGGGTTCCTCCTTGGTAAAATTCGTATCGTATGGGGACGCCGCGGCTGCAGACGCAAAACCAGGCGAAACACCACGGCGCGGCTGGCAGACGGCTACGCCGCTTTACCGCTTTGAGAATATTATATCACGATTGCAGGCGCCCGCGCCGGCACGCAAGCGCCCTGACAAATCATGGCATCCCGTTTTTAGCCGTCCGAAGGCATCGGGCCCGCGCCGCGGTCCGGTGGCGGCCCAAAAAAGCAGCGCGGCGGGCGAAGCTTCGGCCCGCCCGCCGCCCAGCCGTTATTTTCTCATCTCGCCCAGCCGGGCGATGGCCGCGTCGTCGGGCTCTTTTTCCTCGTAACGGGCCCGCGAATATTCCTGCGCCAGCTGCCGAACGCCCGGGCTGTCGGCGGCGCCGGCCTCCTCCAGCGGCGTGCGGCTCCTGTCCAGCTTCTGCGCCTTCTTCTGCCGCTGCAGATAGCGCTGGTACAGCAGGCGGATGCGCTCGGTGTTGTCGGCACAGTCGGAGAGTCGCTTGGGCCGGCGCAGCCGGCGGGCCATGCGCCGTACGGCGTCGCCGGCGCTCTGGCGCACGGCGTCCCAGCTGAACAGGTTCTCGCTGGCGTCGTCGAAGCCGTCGGGCTGCTCTTTCCACCCTTTAAAAAAGCGTTGCAATACGCTTTGCAGCCGCGCCAGCCATTGGGGCAGCCGGCGGATGATAAAGCGGATGAGCACCACCGTCCAGAAGGCCAGGTTGGCAAAGGCGATGGTGAAAAAGATGATGTTGGCCACGGTGGGGTCGCTTTCCTTGACGATAATGCCGCCGGGGCCGGCGCTGGCCGATACCTGCGGCACCGTCCATTCGCCTATTTCGGTGGGGAAAAGCCGGTTCCACAAGTCTACTATCGCCGCGAACAGCCAGCGCAGGCCGCGCGTGACGGCGCTGTTGAGCGACGGAAAAAACCCGATGACCAGCACCAGCACCAGATATACGGTAACGAACAACACACCGCGCCGCCAAAACGACGCCGACGGTCGCTGCCCCGGCACCACGCGGGCCGAGCGGCGGATGGCCTGCCCGCCCAGCACCATGATGTTGAGCACCAGCCACACCAGGCCGCACTGGGATAAAAACACCAGATTGCGCTGCAGCGTCGGGTCCTGGGCCGATATACCCAGCATCCACACCAGCGTGTAGCCGCCGGCAAAGCAGGCGACCTGCAGCACCACGGCGACGGTGGGAAAAGCCTTCTCCCGGGGCTGCGAACAGGCCCTGGTCACCACCACCGCCAGCGCGCCGGCGATGGGAGCGCAGATAAGCCGGCCGGCCAGCGCCACCGGCAATCCCGGCATCACCAGCAGCAGACCGCCGCCGGCAAAAGACAGCACGATGCGCAGTGCCGCCAGCTTTTTACCCGGCAGCAGCGATACCGCCATCCCCCACACTCCGGCCAGCACAAAGCCCAGCAGGAATATCCAGCAGCCGGGCAGCGCCCAGCCCTTGCGCAGCGCCGAGAGCGCCAAAAACGCCGACGCCGGTAGCGTCCAGTTCAGCGCCAGCACCAGTTTATGCCACAGTCTCATGCCGCGCCCCCCTCCAGGTAACCGAATTGCCCAGCGCGCGCAGCCGGTTGGCCCGCTCCTCCAGGCTGGGCGACCAATAGCAGGATAGTATGACGATATCGGCGCCGGAAACGCCCGACGGCAGAATTTCTTCATCCAAAAACGAAGAAAAACTGCGCCGGCGCAATATTTTTATCCGAGCCAGCGTGGCCATCAGCTGGTGGAAATGCCCGTCGCCGCCGCCAAAATCCACTTCCAGCCGCGTATCGTCCAGTATGTTCTGCCGGGCGTTGCAGCGCAGCGCCGTCTCGACGCCGTTGCCCCGCGCCCAGGCGGCATACGTGGCGCACAGCGACAGCAGCTCCTCGATGGGCCCGTGCTGATCTTCGGTTAAGTCGTCCCACTGGTCCTCGTGGCGCTGCACGTTGACCAGCAGATAAAGCTTCGGGCTGGCGGTATAGTCGTGGGTTTTGACCATCAGCTGGTTCATGCGGGCGGTAGCCGCCCAATGCACGTCGCGCACGCCGTCGCCGGGGCGATAATCGCGTATGCCGTTGACGAGGAACGGATCCGGCTCGATATAGCGCTTGACCACGGCGTCGCCCTGCCAGCGGCGCGACGGCACCTGCAGCACGCGGAAATCTTGTATCGGCGGGTATACCAGCACCTCCAGCCCCACGTGGCGGGCCTGGCTTACGTTGGCAAAGCCGAACATATCGCCGCAGGTCAGCGACACGGCGTCCATCTGGTAACAGCCCCGCTTGCGGCACGTGATCTCATGCGTGCGCGTGATGCGCTGGTACGGCCCCATCGAAAAGACGCTGTGGTGGTAAAAATCGCCGCTGATGCGCAAATCATCCTGGTTTTTAAAGCTCAGGTTGGGCGATATGCGCGCCTCCAGGCGAATCCACGGCATGGGCAGCAGCTTCATGTTGCCCAGCACTTCAATCATCCGTATCTTATCGCCCTCATACACGGCATTCTGGGAAAAGTAGCGCTGGTAGGTGATTTTTTTAGGGCCCATCCATCGGTACACCGCCACCTGTATGGCGGCGATGCCCAGCGCCACCGCCATAATCCAGACAATGTTCACAGCTAGTCCTCCAGCTCTTCGGTGGGTACCGGCACCTGCGAAAGCGCCTGCTGCACCACGTGATCCGCCGCGCGGCCGCCGCCGCCAAACTGGTTGCGGCAGATGATGCGGTGCGCCAGCACCGGCTGGGCCACGGCCTTGATGTCGTCGGGCAGCAGATGATCGCGGCCCTGCAGGATGGCGTAGGCCTGGGCGGCACGCATCAGCGCCAGCGATGCGCGGGGGCTGGCGCCCAGCAGCACGTCGGGCGCCGCGCGCGTGGCCTCCACCAGCCGCACCATGTACGTAAGCAGCGCCGGTACGATAACCACGTCGCGCACCGCCTGGCGGGCGACGCACATGTCCTGGGCGCCGGCCACGGCGCTTAAACGTGCCATCGGGTCGTCGTTTAAAAAGCGGCGCAGGATGCCTTCGCCTTCGTCGGTGGTGGGATAGCCCATGCGCAGCTTGAGCAAAAAGCGATCCAGCTGCGCCTCAGGCAACGGAAAGGTGCCCTGGGTTTCCACCGGGTTTTGCGTGGCCACCACCAAAAACGGCGTGGGCAGCCGGTACGTGACGCCGTCGGCGGTCACTTGCTGCTCCTCCATGCATTCCAGCAGTGCCGCCTGGCTGCGGGGCGTGGCGCGGTTGATTTCGTCGGCCAGCACGATGTTGGCGAACACCGGGCCGGGCTTGAATTCAAACTCGCCGCTCTTCTGGCTGTAGATGCTCATGCCGGTCACGTCCGACGGCAGCAGGTCGGGCGTGAACTGGATGCGGCGAAACTCCATATCCATCGATCGGGCCACCGACCGGGCCAGCAGCGTCTTGCCGGTGCCGGGCACGTCCTCCAGCAGCACATGGCCGCCGGCCAACAGCGCCACCAGCATAAAGTCCACCGTCTCTGTGCGCCCTACCACCACTTTGGCAATATTTTCCCGGATGGAAGTGGCAATCCGGGCCGCATTTTCCGCGTGCATATCGGGTCCCCCTTGCTTTTTATATGGAACAAACAAAATTGTCGACAAATATATCCTATTATATCATTGCAGTTCTAACAAAAAAACGGCGCAGACGCCGTTTTTTCCGAATATTTATAGGTTTTTGAATCGTGCTAATCCAAGTCCAGCGAGATGCGCTGGGTTTTTAATAAATCCAGCTCGTCCAGCCGCGGGGCGCGTTCCATCGTGATGCGGGGCAGCTCGCGGGTATCCTGGCGGATTTTATCCAGCGTCTCGGGCTGCACGTCTTCGGGCAGCGCGTCCTCTATCTGGCCCAGCACGTCCTTGAGCAGGTCGGCCACGCGGCGCTTGATAAAGCGCATGTCCTGCTTGAGGCTCTCGGCCTGGTTTTGCGTGGCGCGCAGCTGGTTTTCGCCGTCCAGCTTTGTAATACCCGCCTGGGCCTGGGCGTCGGTTAGGATACCCCTGGCCTTCTCCCGGGCGACGTTTACCTCGTGTTCGGCGGCCTTGTGTGCGTCGGCCTGCGTCTGCGCGGCGCTGCGCCGGGCGCTCTCCAGCATGTCGTCGGCGCTCTTGCGGGCGGCCTGTACCACCTCGTCGGCGGTGTTGCGGGCGGCGCTGACCGCCTCCTTCATCGTCGCTTCCATCTGCTGCAGCGCGCTGAGCTTGCCCTGCAGCGCCTCGATGGTGGCGCTCTGCTGGGCGACGGTTTCGTTGAGCGTGTCTACCTCCCGGCCGATGTGATCCAAAAAGTCGTCAATCTCCTCGCCCCGGTAGTTATGAAACGACGTGGTACGGAACTTCTTTTCCCGAATCTCCCGTGACGTAATGCCCATAGCAGCTCTCTCCCGTCAAATATAGCGTTGAATCTCCACAAACAAGCGCCCCTTGCGCGAAACGCCCCCCACCTTCTCCAGCACCGCGCGGCCCTTGCCGCGAAAGGACAGCACCGCCCCCTGCTGCACCTGCGCGTCGCAGTGCAGCTGCTGCACGTGGTTGAGCTTGACCAGCCCGGCGCGAATAGCCTGGGCGGCTTTCTCCCGCGAGATGCCGTAGGCAATGCCCAGCAGCGCATCCAGCCGCAGCGACGCCACGGTGGCCGTCACGGTCGTTACGTTACGCGCCGGCGGCTGTAAAGCGGCGCCCTGGGCCCGGCGGATGTGCACCGCTGCGCGGCCGATTTGGCACAGGTTTTCCTGCACGTAGCCGGCCAAGTCCCGGTGCACCCATACCAGCGCCTGGCCTTCCTGCTCTACGATGTCGCCAAAGCTGTCGCGACCCAGGCCCATGTGCATCAGCGCGCCCAAAATATCGCGGTGGGCCAGCGTATCAAACCGACCGTTCCAGGTTATCTGCAGCGCTTCGACGGGCATATCCGCGTCGTCTTCGCCGCCCAGCAACGCCGCCACGCAGCGCTCGGCGCCGTCATAGCCGCCGTACAGGCGCACCGGCACGCCGTATGCCGCCGCCAGCCCAGCCAGTGCATTAGAGCCTGGGCCGGGTCTAAAAATCGCGTGTAGACGGTGACGCCCCGCCCTTTGGCGCGCCGCAGCAAGTCCTCCCACCGGACGCGCGGTTCCTGATCAGCAGCCATACTTTAGAATAACCAACCGTATAGCATCACCAGCAGCCGCGAAACAATCTGCAGCGCGATAATGGCGAAAACAGGCGAAAAATCCATCCGCATGCCGGTGGTGAACAGCCGGCTCTGCAGCAGTCGAAACGGGCTTAGGATGGGATCGGTCACGCGGTTGAGCAGCCGCATAAACCGGTTATACGGCGGCAAAAACCAGCTGCACAGCGCGCTGAGCACGATGACGGTGGCATAGGCGTTGATCGCCCACAGCGTGATCTCGAAGATGTAGTGGGTCAGTGTCGTCAATGTCTGCATAGCGGCCCTCAATCTCTTTTGGGCACGTTAAAATATCCGGTGCCCCTGAAGTTGGCCGGCAGGTTGTTGATGAAATTGCCTGAAATATCCACGTTGGGCGGCGCCACAAGAAAAATCCCGCGGGAAATTTTGCGCACGTTGCCGTCCAGCGCGTAGACGGCGCCCGAAATAAAGTCCAACACCCGCTGGGCCACATCCACCTTGAGGTTCTCCAGGTTGATGATGATGGCGCGGTTGGCCTTGAGCTCGTCAATAATGCGCTGCGTGTCGTCGTAGGATTGGGGCTGATACACCACCATACGCATTGGGGTTCCGCCCGCCATCGGGGCCGTGTTCTGTGGCATGCCAATCACCCTCATATCGTCGTTTCGCCGCACCGGGCGTATTGCCGCCTCGCCGGCGGGCGTATCGTCCATGCGCTTGCGCACCGGCGCGCGGCCGTCGTCGGCGCTGCGGTAGAATCCGCCGGCGGGTTCATAGCCGCGCTCGCGGCCGGTATAGGCCGCCGGCGGGGCGGGGCGGCCGTCGCCCTGCCTTCCTCGGGCGGCGGGCTCGGCCGCGCGTTCGCCCTGGTTGCCATAATCGCCTTGGGATGTGTCCTCCAAGCCGAGAAACTTGAAGAATCCACCCACAAATTTATTCGCCATCCGTTCCTCCTCTTATCGGGCCTGCCGCGGGCCGAATATGCTGCTGCCCACGCGTACCATCGTGGCCCCCTCTTCGATGGCCACGTCATAATCCTGCGACATCCCCATGGATAAAATATGCAGCGAGAAGCCCTGTTCGCGGGCTTTTTCGTAGTGCTCTCGCGCGGCGATAAACCACCGACGGCTGCTTTCTACCGGCCCGGCCGGCGGCACCACCATCAGCCCCCGCGCCCGGACGTTGGGGCAATCCCGGCAGCGGTAAAGCAAATCCAAAAGCCCGTCGGGCGGCACGCCGGCCTTGGCTGCTTCGCCGGCGATATTCACTTCGATGAGGACGTCCTGTACGATGCCCTGGCGCTGGGCCAGGCGCTGGATGCTCTGCAGCAGCGCGGGCCTGTCCACCGATTGAATCAGGCAGGCGTTGCCCACCACATATTTTACCTTGTTGGTCTGCAATTGTCCAACAAAGTGCCACCTGCACTGGGGAAACAGCGGCTGCTTATCGCGCAGCTCCTGGGCGCGGTTTTCGCCAAAGTCCAACTGGCCGGCGTCCACCGCCTGGCCGATGCGCTGCGCATCGACGAACTTCGATACGGCCACCAGCGTAATATCCCGCGACGTATGCCCGGCCACCGCCGCCGCCTGCTCGATGACGGCGCGGATGCGGCCGATGTTCTCTTCTATCCGGTTCATGGTTTTATGATCCTCTGCCCTACCGTCAGGATACCACCGCTGCCCTTGGCCTCGGAGACGATGGCGTGGCGGCTGTCGCTGGCCATCACGTCCACATCCACGGCGGTGGGGCCCTGCCCCGTCTGCACCTGCACCACCATGCCCGCGTCGGTCTGCGCCAGCGCCGTCAGCGGCACCTTAAACCCTTCAGCGCTGCGGCCCACATGGCCGCCGACACGCCTTAATCCGGTCATGCTTTGGGCGCCCTGGTCCATCTCCAGCACCGCCAGCACGCGGTTGCCCTCCTGCGTGTAGTGGACGACGCTGGCCTGCACCGGTTCGGTCATGCCGTCGAACGTCACATCGCAGACGGCGCCGGCGCTCATCGTGCTTTCGGCCTTGTTCATCACCACCAGCGCGTACCAGTGCGTGCCGTTTACAATACGGCACAGCGGCTGATCGGCGGCGCGCAGGCCCGAGCTAAAATCGACGATATCGCCGCGCAGCACCTGTTTTTCCAGGTTGAGCACGTCCTTGGGCGTCATGTTGGCAATGTTGGCCACCGTCAGCTGGTTTTCCAGCCCGTCAAAAATATAGCTGATGTAACCGTCCACTGGCGCGGTGGCGGCTACACGGGTCTCGTCTATCTTGGCCTGCAGGCCGGTCTCCTGGTCGTAGAGCTTTTGCAGGTATTCGTCGGGGGTGGTAATATCTTTCATCAGGCCCTGCCGGTGCGTCATCAGATCTTTGAGCTCCCGCTCGTAGACCAGCAGCGCGCCGGTCTGCCCATCGGCGGTGCACTGGCGGATTTCCTCCAACTTGGCGTTGATCTGCGCGTTTACGGTGCCCAGGTCGGCGTTGATGACGTTGGCCAGTATGTTGTTCTCCTGATAGTCTTTGATCTTCTGCTGCAGCGTGATGAGGTTCTGCATGTTCTTATCGTTATAGCCGGATTTGTACAGCATCGCTATGGTGGTGTTTGCCGTCACCATCTCGCCCTCGGCGGCAATGCACAAAATACGCGCCTGCTCGGGGCTCATCACGATGGTCTCGTCGCGCAGCACCAGCGCCGAAATTTCCTGATCGGTATCCAGCCGGCCCCACTGCACCGTGGGCGGCAAAAACAGCCGCACCAGCGCCACAGCGCCCCAAATGAGCAAGCTCAGCATCACCGCCGCCATAATATAGAAGCGGGGGCGAATATGATATCTTTTTTTAGGCCTTTCGTAGGAAGTGGACATAAAGTCTCCCTGTGGGCGCACGCTGTGCGGCGCTGTGCTTGGGTACAGCGCCGGCGTTGCCCTGCGGCATATGAGGATACTGTACCATATTAATATCTGATTATACTATACCGGCGGCACTTTCATCAAGTCAAGCCTGGCGGGCCGGCCATTTGTATCGTTTTGGCAAATCTTTCCTTTGCCGGCGTGGCGGCGAAACAATCCTTTCGTGCTGCGCGCCGAGAATTCCTGCCGGCGCGGGGGCTTTGGGCAAAAGAAGGCACCGGCGGCCAAAAGGGGCCGTTTTTCGCGCCGGGCAAAACAAAGCCCGCCGCCAAAAGGCACGGCGCGGGCAGAAGGTTTTGTTTGGGCCGGTGCCTTGCGGCGTCGGCAGCCGGACGCGGCGTTGGCAAATCCGCTGTGCCAAAAAAGCGGAAACCCGCCTGCGGCCATACACGGCCCGGCCGCGCCTTGGCCCAAGCGCCCCCGCCCCTTTTTAAAAACAAGCATGCCCGTTCACAAACTAAAAGCCGCCCCAAAAGGGGCGGCGGTGTTGTTATGTCTGTCGATTAAATTAGCGGCTCTTTCTGAAGCAGTCTCTGCAGTACACGGGACGGCCCGAAGTCGGCTCAAAAGGAACCTGGGTGGGCGCGCCGCACTCGGCACAGATGGCGTCAAACATCTGGCGGGCCGGACGGTCGCCATTACGCTCGGATTTGCGGGCAGAACGGCAACCCTTGCAGCGGGTCGGTTCGTTGGCGAACCCTTTCTCAGCATAGAATTCCTGTTCGCCGGTGGTGAACACAAACTCTTGTCCACAATCTTTACAAATGAGCGTCTTTTCTTGGTACATGGGATCTTTTACCTCGCTTTGATTTGGTTTGCGCTTCTCTTCGAAAATGCCATCCAACATCCGGAATATAGCCTGGTGCAAACGGTTCCTTCCCATTGTGCTCGGGTTGCGCAAATCTCCTAATGCAAAAGCGAGGAATTCTGTGGCCTGAGGTCCGCGGGTTTCGCCGGGTCAACACGTAAGCTGAACTTACCCATTTGTTTGGTCATACATACTTCGAGTCTGAAGCATTTTTAATTATAGCGGAACAACCGGATAATGCAATAGCTTTTTGGTAATTTGATCACAAAATTAAGCGTCGTTTTTATAGATTTATCCCAATTTTTTGTTATTTTATGTAAATTGACTAAAAAATACATTCTTTTTTTTAAAGAAAATTCTTTTTTTAGCCATGCCTGTTAATGGATTCCATCTTTGTGGTATATAATAAGAACACAAAAAGTGGCCGGCAACGCCGGCGGATGACAGCATCCCATCCAAGACAACAAAGGAGAAATGTATGATGGAAAAGTATGAATGCTCTTTATGCGGCTATGTGTACGATCCCGCCGACGGTGATCCCGATAACGGCGTAGAACCGGGCACCGCCTTTGCCGACATTTCCGAAGACTGGGTCTGCCCGCTGTGCGGCGCCGGTAAAGACATGTTCGAAAGGGTCGAGTAGCCGACAAAGCGCTTGAATCGGCCAACCATCTTCGCACCGATCCAGTGGCGCCGCAAAGCCCGCTGCCCGGTTAACCGGGCCGGCGGCCCGCGGCGTCTTTTTTGCGCCTGCCGCCGGTGCTTTTGCGCGGCGGCGAATTGACAGGCGCCCGCGGCGTTGCTACAATCTGGGTATTCGCTTCAGGATTGGAAGGTTTGTTTATATGCTTGACGTGGTAGCCATTGGCGAAGTGCTGATAGACTTTTCCCCCGCCGGGACGGGCCCGATGGGCAACCCCACCTTTGAGATGAACCCCGGCGGCGCGCCGGCCAACTGCCTGGCGGCCAACGCCGCGCTGGGCGGCAAGACCGCCTTCATCGGCATGGTGGGCGACGATTATTTTGGCAATTTTGTGCTGCAGGCGCTTGCAGACAGCGCCATAGGCATCTCCGGCGTCAAAAAGCACGCCAGCGTTCACACCACGCTGGCCTTCGTGTCGCTTTCGGCCGATGGCGAACGCAGCTTTTCTTTTTTCCGCAACCCCGGCGCCGATATTATGCTGCGCCTCGAGGATGTGGATTTTTCGCTGATTGATCACGCCCGTATCGTACACTTCGGCTCGCTGAGCATGACCGACGAGCCGGCGCGCAGCACGCTGCTGGCGGTGCTGGAGTACGCCCGCGATAAAGGAAAAACCATCTCTTACGATCCCAACTACCGGCCGGCGCTGTGGCAGGACGAGACCACCGCCGCCGCGTGGATGAACAAGGGCCTGGAATACGCCGATATCGTCAAGATGTCCCAGGAGGAGATGGCTCTGCTGCTGGGTATCGACGCCGACGACGTGGCCCGCGGCGCCGCCCGCATCCTGGCCACCGGCAAGCAGGCGGTCTTCATCACCTGCGGCGCCCGGGGCGCCTACTATGCCGCCGCCCAGGGCTGCGGCTTTGTGCCGGGCTTTGCCGTGCAGGCGGTGGACACCACCGGCTGCGGCGACGCCTTCACCGGCACCGTCCACTATTTTATGCAGCACCACCCCGAATACGCGCTGGAGCGCGTGGTCAGGCTGGCCAATGCCGTAGGCGCGCTGTGCGCCACGCAGCCCGGCGGCCTGCCGGCGCTGCCCAGCCGCGCATCGCTGGCGGAGTTTTTAACGGAGCACGGCGAAAGTCTGTAGAGCGCCCTTTTGCCGCCCGCCCCCGGTTGGCGGGCTTTTTTTATGCCGGGCTGCTGGTTGCCAAAGCTAAGAAAGCGCTTCTTCTTCGCGTATCAGCGGTGGCGTCCGCGGGGTGCGGCGCCATCCCGGGCAAGTGCGCGGCGACACACACGCCGGGCTTGGGTTGTGCAGATACGACCCGCCGCTAATTGCCTACGACAAAAATGATGGCGCAGCCTAACGGCGGCGGCTCTCTCGCACCAGCGCAGGCAGGGCGCCTATGTGGCAAGGTTCTTCTTGGCTTCGGGCCCTGCTATAACAACCCAAAATGGGCGCTCGCGAAAACTGCTTTCATAAGGCATAGGCAAAAAGGGTGCTCGGCCGGGTCCAGCATAACGGTCCAATCGTCAGAAAATTGCGCATTGGCGACGGTTGCTCCGCAATGGATCGCATGTTCAACCGCCCTTTCCAAATCGGTAACGGCAAAGTCTATATGCGCCGTTTGCTGCTGCGCTTCGGGCTCTTCGGGCCACACAGGCGGTTGGTACGCAAGGTTGCGTTGAAACAAGATGCAAGGATACGTTCCCTGATTCGTGCCCGGCGCATATACCCACGCATATTCCTCGTCATAAAACCCCATTTCCCATTCGAGCAGCGCCGCATAGAACTTTGCCAGCTCCTGTGGGTCTGTGCAATCCACCGTAAAAGAATACATTTTAATTTTCAGGTTCTCATTCATCCTACAAACACCGCCTAACCTTCCTTTTTGCTCACATTATAATCGTTTGTTTTGGTGCGGGGCAACCGCATTTGTCGCTTCGCCGACCTTTCTTTTGGCCGTCGGTTCTCCCGCGCAGGCAAGCCGGCCCGCCAGGGGTCTTTGCTGCCCTTCGGGTACGGCCGCGGCCGGGGCGTATAGGATTTGTCGCTCTGCCCATACTGCTAAGGAATCTTTTTGCAGGAGGTATTTCCATGCCCAATCTGGAAGGCACCAAAACCCAGGCCAATCTGCTGGCGGCCTTCGCCGGCGAATCGCAGGCGCGCACCAAGTACACTTTCTACGCTTCCAAGGCCAAAAAGGACGGCTTTGAGCAAATAGCCGCCCTATTCGACGAGACGGCCGGCAACGAAAAGGAGCATGCCGAGCTGTGGTTTAAATTTTTGCATAACGGCGTGTCCGATACGCTAAGTAACTTAAACGACGCCGCCGAAGGCGAGCATTACGAATGGAGCGACATGTACGCAAAATTTGCCGCCGACGCCCGCGCCGAGGGCTTTGAGCAGATAGCCGCCATCATGGAGGGCGTAGCCGCCGTGGAGCGCGAGCATGAACTGCGGTTCCGCACGCTGGCCGAGAGTGTCCGCACCAATAAGGTGTTCCAAAAGGACGCGTCGGTGGCATGGGTATGCCGCAACTGCGGCCACGTGCACGTGGGCGTGACGGCGCCGGAGGTTTGTCCCGTCTGCTCACATGCGCAGGCCTATTTTCAGCTCAAGGCCGACAATTACTAGCGCCTTCGCCCGGCACAAAGCGTTTTGCAACAGAAATCCCGGGGCAAGGGGGCAGCAGCCCTGGCTTACCGGCGCAGGGAAGGCGGGAATCCACGGCGGCATTTACATTCCGGCGGAGCCCTCCCCGCCAAGCGGGGTAAGCCGCAACGATAAACCGGTTGTTTTCAGGTTTTTGTACGCGTGAGATTGACAAAAAACAACTGAAAGCCCCGCGCAAGGGGCGCCGCCGCGCCGCTGCCGGGCCATCGGCAGCGGTTTTTGGCGCTTTGCCTGCCGGCGCGCCCCCTCCCCACCGCCGGCATTGTGCACCCTTTACGCACCCCTTTATCAGCCTTGTGCTGCGGCTTTCGCTGCCTAGGCCCTATGCTTTTACCGCCGCCGGCAGCAAGCAGATGTTTCTACGCCTTTTACACACCCCTTTATCAGCCTTGCGCTGCGGCTTTTGCCGCCGTAGGTCTATCTTTTTGCCGTCGCCGGCTACTTGAGCCGCCCTTTGATAAAAATATTCCGCCCTGCCCGCCGGCTCTTGCCACGCGCGGGGCGCCGGGGTATACTGGATGCTAACATATGGCCCATTTAAGCAGGAGGCTTCTCTATGGATAAGCTGAAAGTTGCCGTCATCGGCTGCGGAACCATCGCCAATGCCGCGCATCTACCCGCCTACGCCGCCAACGAAAAGGTCGAACTGGTCACCGTATGCGATATCATACCCGAGCGCGCCGACGCGGCCAAGGAAAAGTACGGCGCGAAAAAAGCCGTCTATGATTATCACGAAGTGGTGAACGACGCCGAAATACAAGCCGTATCGCTGTGCGTACATAACTACATGCACGCGCCGATGGCCATCGATTTTTTAAAGGCCGGCAAGGATGTGCTGTGCGAAAAGCCCGCCGCCGTCACCTACGATCTCGTGTGCGATATGAAGGCCGCCGCCGACCAATACGGCCGCATCCTGAACATCGGCGTGGTCAACCGCTTTAACACCAACGTCAACCGCGTCAAGGAGATGATCGACTCCGGCGCGCTGGGCAATCTGTATCAAATCTACTGCTCGTTCCGCGCCTATCGCTCCATCCCGGGGCTGGGCGGCCAGTTCACGCGTAAGGCCACCGCCGGCGGCGGCGTGCTCATCGATTGGGGCGTGCACTATTTGGATCTGATCTTCTATTGCATCGGCCAGGTGAGCCTGAAAACCGTCACCGGCGCCACGCACAGCGTGCTGGGCCGTGACATGCAGGGCTATACCTACACCAGCATGTGGGCCGGCCCGCCGGATTATACCGGCGTGTACGATGTGGAAGAGTTTGTCACCGGCATGGTACGCACCGACGGCCCGGTCATCACGCTAAACGGCTCCTGGGCGCAAAACATCGGCGACGAAGCCACGTTCATCGAGTTTATGGGCGATAAGGGCGGCATCAAGCTGACCTACGGCGGCGATTTTGTCTATTATTCCACCGATAAGGGCTGCCTGACCAGGACCGAATACCATGGGCAGACCCAGGACATGTTCGCCCGCGAGCTGGACTGCTTTATTGACTCTGTCAACGCCCATGAGAAAATCCGCTCCAACGTGGATGAAGTGCTCATCACCGCCCGCGTGATGCAGGCGCTGTAC
>JAQVWW010000222.1:679-3559 GCA_028709505.1 Eubacteriales bacterium | reverse complement strand
CCCTGACAATCGATCTGGCCACCAAAAACCCTTTTTCCTTCACGCCCCCCAAAAAACTCCCCTCATCAGGCCTTCCAAAGGGAAGCAGCCCATGGGCAGCGCCCCTGCCGACACATAAAAAAAGGACGGCCGGAGCCGTCCTTTTTTAATTTCTCTATTCTTCGGCCGTAATCCCTTTTTCGGCCGCGTAATCGTTGACCTCCTGCTGGGCTGGCCCCACCACCACGTAGTCGGTCATGTTGGCTTTGAAGCTGTCCCAGTCCGCCTCTACGTCGGCGCTGTTGATCATCATCCTTGCCACCTCGGTTTCAAGCATGCCGCCGGGGTTGTAAGTGGCCATCGTAATGGACATGATATAGTCGCTGAACATGGGAGCGCCCCAGGCGTTCTTCCACCAGCTGGCGCGCAGGCCGTCCATGCAGCTGTTCTGGTAGGCGGTGCGCCAGCCGGGATTGGCGCCGTCTTTGGCGTAGGTGGAAAGCTGAGCCAACGCCGTCGTGGCGCTGTTCTGCTGCAAAAACAGAATGCTTTTGCCGTCGGCGTCTTTTACCTGCGACACGGCGCCGGTATCCCCTATGGTGTAATCGGTGCCCTCTTGGCCGTACATGGCCATGGTCAGCCCCGGCGTCGTACGCAGCCATTCCAGCACCTGCATCACGCGGTCCACCGTCTTGTCGTCCACATCCTTACGGAACACGACGCCGCCCGAAAAGTAATCCCATTCCTGGTAGGATACGCCGTAGGGCGTCACCGGCTGCGCCATCAGCGCCACGGCGCTGTCCAGCGGGTTTTCGGGCTGCAGCTCCGCCCATTTGCTCTCCAGCAGCGATACGTAGTAAGGGGTGGCCTCGATGGCCAGCGCACCGGCGCGCCCGGCGCAAAAGCGCGATATGGCGTCCTCGACGGTTAGGGTGCTGTACTGCTGATCCAGATAGCCCATGCGATAGGCGTAGTTGGCCCATTTGAGAGCTTCCTTGCCCTGGGCGGACAGCAACCCCGGCACCCACGTGCCGTTTTCCAGTACCCAGTCGCGCACGCCAAAGCTGGCAAAGAAGATGTCGTACAGGCCGCCCAGTCCGCTGCCGGCAGTGGTCAGCCCCCACACGTCGGCTTTGCCGTTGCCATCGGGGTCGTTATAGGTGTAAGCTTTGAGCAAGTCGATAAACGGATCCCAGCCGGGCGTACCTTCCCAGGTTTTGCCCAGCGCGGCGGCCCAGTCGGCCCGATAAAACACGGCCATCGACGACGCGGCAACGCTCTCGTGGGCATAGGATGTGCGCGGGACGAAATACAGCTGGTCGTCCACGGCGGCGTAGCTCTTTACGCTCTGTATCGACGCGTTGATGCGTTCATATTTTTCGTACGTCTTGGCGTTCAGCGGCCGGATGAGATTCATGTTCAGCAGCTGCGTAAACGAAAAACGGTCGTCAAACAAAGGGTGCGTCATCACCTGCGGCAGCTGCGCGTTGGTCAGCTGCGCCGAGTCGGCGGCCAGCGCCGAGATGTCGGCCAGCACAAATTTGACGCCGAATTTTTCAAAAATTTGATCCAGCACCCACTGGGTGGACGGATCTTCCAGCCCGTCGGCCACCCCCCACAGGCCCAGGCTCACTTCGATATCCTGCGCCGGGTTGCGGGTGGGGTCGGGCGTGGCTTCGGGCGTGACTTCGGGCGTAGCTTGGGCCGTAGGCCCTTCCTCGGCGGGCGTCTTCGCGCAGCCGCCCAGCGCCGTCAACATCATCAGCGCGCCCAGCGCTGCTGCCAACCATCGTTTCATGTTGCCTCCGTGTTGCATAGATTATCCTATCGTATCGGCGCCGCCGGCGCATATCCGCCGGGCGGCCTATCTTATCTATTATAGCATACACACCGGGTGGTTCATACTTATTGCCCGGTTGCGCGGCTGGCCGCTTCGTCCAGAAGATAGACCACCGCGCCCAAATTACGTTCGACGGCATCACGCAGCACGTCCTGCGTGACGGGCACGGCGCTCATGGCAAACAGTTCCACGGTAAAGCCCGGCCGGCCGTACTGTTGCACAAACCAGTCCTTGCTGCCGGCCACCGATGTGATCTCCCTGCCCGCCTGCACCACGCGGTAGCCGTTTTGCTGGGCCAATCCCTCGGCCAGCGCCAAATCCCGCTGGCGGTCGTCGTCCTGCTGGCCAAAATACCAGTAAATGACCTCGCCGGCCGAATGGTAGCACAGCATCGTCATAAAGTCGTGCTGCTCCACCAGGTCCTTCACGGCCTGCGTCTCGGGTTCGCTGAAAGGCTCAGGCCCGGCATAACCGTTGCCAAAGGGCAGGGACACGTCGGGGTTCACGCGCCACAGCGCGTCAAAGTTGGCGTTTAAATCGACGCCTACGGCGTTGGCCTTCCAGCGGGTAAAGTCGTCGATGCCATTGTTACGCTCCAGCAGCGTATCGCGTTCGGCGGCCGGGGCGGCGGACAGCCCTTGCTGGCAAAGCAGCGCGCCGTCGGGGTTGAGCAGCGGCAAAAACCACACGTTGACGGCGCCGAGCAAATCGCTTATCCTTCGCCCGCCGTAACTTGCGCCGGCGGCGTTCTGTTCCAGCAGGTCCTGGGCCTGGGCCAGCACCAGCTCCGCCGTGGCATATTCGCGGGCGTGGATGCCGCCCTGTACCATCAGCGCGTGAGGCGCGTCGGCATCGCCCACCACCAGCGCATACAGGTCTTCGCCCCATACGCTCTGGCCAATCACCTGCAACCGGGCGGCGTCGGGATATTGCGCCGCCAGCGCCGTCAGCCGTTCTTTGACGTCGTCGTTTCCCAGCCTAACCGGTTGCTGGCCCAGGCTCTGCAGCTTTAGCATGCCCTGCACCAGCCACGAGGGCCGGCTTAGGTACTTTTGGCTGCA
>JAQVWW010000222.1:0-669 GCA_028709505.1 Eubacteriales bacterium | reverse complement strand
GGGCGGCCTGCACCTGCACAAAGGCCTGCTCGCCCCGGGAGACGATGCGGATCTGCTCGCCTCGGTACAGCGTACCTACGACGGTGCTCTGATCGAACGCGTCGGTATCGCGGACGTTAAGCTGCGAGGCCGTCACCACACAAAGGCCCGGCGTGCGCTGCATCCACAGATGCTGGCCGCCCACCGCGGCCGCCAGCAGCAGCACCAACATCGCCGGCAGCAGCCAAAGCCCTCTTTTCGCCCTTTTAACAACTTTTTTCTTTTCTAATGTTTGCATATCCCTTATTCTGCCAACCCCGCGTCGGCCTGTCAACCGTCGCGGTGTTTCGTCTTTGTTACGTCGGCATAAATTTTTTGCCGCACGCCCCCGGGCAGCGGCGGATAATCGGCTGCGCCGGCGCTCTGGCGCCCGTTATCGCAGCCGTCGGCGCAGCATGTCATAGGGCAGCAGCGGCACGTCGGTGCGCAGCCTTACCAGCTGCGCCGGGTGGCGCGCATCGTCCAGCGGGCGCCCCTGTAAATCCCATAAGTCCTCCACAACGATGCGCCGGCCCATGGCGGCCGGCGAAACCACTTCCAGCACGTCGCCTTTGGCAAAGCGGTTGCGCTGCTGCAGCAGCGCCATGCCCGCGGCCACGTCTTTGACCACCGCCACAAATAAACAATCCC
>JAQVWW010000221.1 GCA_028709505.1 Eubacteriales bacterium | reverse complement strand
AGCTACAACAACGCCAGCGTCATCAGCGTGGATTTTGAAGAAAACGCCGCGCGGCTGCAGGAGTTTTTGAACAATTAAGCGGTGTCTGCCGCGGCAAGAATGGCTTGCGCCATTGCCTGGACGCACTTTTGCCCCGCCACAAGGATGCATAGCTTGACCGGTGATATAAACCCTATATCGCCGGTTTTTTTACAGGCTGTGTGCGGCGTGTGTCGGGCGTATGAAAAATGGCGCACAGCCGCCAATTATTCTTGCTTTTTGCCGGTGGCATGCGTATCATTTCATGTGTCTTGCAATCCGGGAGGTTTCTATGTTAAAACTATTGCGCTATTTAAAGCCCTATCGGTGGGGGGCGCTGGGCACGCTGCTGCTGGTGCTGCTGCAGTGCCTGACCGATTTAAAACTGCCCGATATCATGTCGGGCATTGTCGATCGGGGCATTGCCCTGGGAGATACGCCATACATTTTAAGCCAAGGCGGCGGGATGCTGTTGGTGGCGCTGCTGGGCATGCTCTGCGCCGTGGGCAGCGGCTTTTTATCGGCCCGCATTTCGTCGGCGGTGGCCCGCGATCTGCGTTTGGCGGTATTCGCCAAAATTGAGTCTTTTTCGCTGGACGAATTCGATCGGTTCGGCGCCGCGTCGCTCATCACGCGCAATACCAACGACATTCAGCAGATTCAGATGGTGGTGCTGATGGCGCTGCGTTTTATCATGATGGCGCCGGTGATGTTTGTGGGCGGCATCATCATGGCGCTGGGCATCAATGTACAGCTGACCGCCGTGCTGGCCGGGGCCATACCGGTCATACTGGTGGGGGTAGTGCTCATCGGCGGCAGGGCAACGCACATCTTTAAATCGATGCAGGCCAAGCTGGACAGGCTAAACCTTGTGGTGCGCGAAGGGCAGACCGGCGTGCGGGTCATCCGTGCCTTTAACCGCATCCCCTTTCAAAACCAGCGTTTTGACGACGCCAACGAGGCGCTGGCCGCGGCCGGTATCCGCGCCAACCGCCTGGTTGCGCTGATGCAGCCGCTGATGATGCTGGTGATGAACTTTACCACCATCGCCATCATATGGTTTGCCAGCCGCATGATAGGCGCCGGCAGCCTGCAGGTGGGCGGTATGATGGCGTTCATCCAGTACGCGATGCAGATACTGTTCTCGCTGCTGATGGTGGCTATGATATTCATCATGCTACCCCGGGCTACGGCGTCGGCCGAGCGTATCAACGAAGTACTGGATGTGGAGCCCGGCATCCGCGACAGCGGCACGGCGCTGCCCGATGAAGGCGTGCGTGCGCAGGTAGAGTTCAAAGACGTGTCCTTTCATTATCAGGACGCCGAAGAGCCGGCGCTGCGCGGCATCCACTTTACCGCCCGCCGCGGGCAGACCACCGCCGTCATCGGCGGCACCGGCGCCGGTAAAACCACGCTGCTGAACCTTATCCCGCGCTTTTATGACGTTTCCGACGGCCAAGTGCTGGTGGACGGCGTAGACGTGCGCGCCATGGAACAACAAAAGCTGCGTGCCAGAATTGCCTACGTCCCCCAAAAGGCGGTGCTCTTTAGCGGTACCGTCGCCGATAACCTGCGCTATGGGAAAGCCGATGCCGACGACGACGACATCGCCCGGGCGTTGGATACGGCCCAGGCCACGGACTTTGTGCTTGCGATGGACGGCGGCGCAGACGCCGGCATTGCCCAGGGCGGCACCAACGTATCCGGCGGGCAGAAGCAGCGGCTGGCCATCGCCCGGGCGCTGATACGAAACCCTGAAATTTATCTGTTTGACGACAGCTTTTCCGCGCTGGACTTCCGCACCGACGCGCAGCTGCGTCGGGCACTCAAAGAGCGGACCGGCGATGCCGCCGTCCTTATCGTGGCCCAGCGCATCAGCACCATCCTCGACGCCGATCAGATTTTGGTGCTGGACGAAGGCCGGCAGGTGGGGCTGGGCACGCATCGGGAACTGATGCAAACCTGTAGCATCTACCGGGAGATTGCCGAGTCGCAGCTGTCAAAGGAGGAACTGGCATGAGCCAACCGAGAAAAACGCCGCTGCGGGGCGGCTTTGGCCGCGGGCCGGGCATGCGCGGCGGGTTGCCCGGCGAAAAACCCGTAAATTTTAAAGGCACGCTACGGCGGCTGCTGGGCTACATTAAGCCGCAGATGGCCGGGCTTATCGTGGTTACGTTGCTGGGCATTGCCAGTACGCTGATGGGCATCCTAAGCCCTCGTGTCATGGGCGAGGCCACCACGTACCTGTTTGCCGGCATGATGCGCAGCGCCGGCGGCCAGCCGGCCGGCATCGACTTAGGCCCCATCGTAACGGTGCTGGTCAAGTTGGGTGTGCTGTACCTGTTCGGTTCGCTGTTTGGCTATCTGCAGCAGTACATCATGGCAGGCATCACGCAGCGCACCATGTGGAAAATGCGCGGCGACATCAACCTAAAGCTCAACCGTTTGCCGCTGAAATTCTACGACAGCATCACCCATGGCGAAGTGTTAAGCCGCATCACCAACGACGTGGACACCGTCAGCAACGTGCTCCAGCAGAGCCTGACGCAGATCATATCGTCCCTGCTGACGCTGGTGGGCGTGTTCGTCATGATGATGATCATAAGCCCGATGCTGACGCTTATTGCGTTGGTCATGTTACCCGTCAGCTTTTTCTTAACCATGCAGATTGCCAAACGCTCGCAGCGGTATTTTGCCGGCCAGCAAAAGACGCTGGGAGAGCTAAACGGCCATGTGGAAGAGATGTTCAGCGGCCATCTGGTGGTCAAAGCCTTCGGGCGGGAGCAGGCGGCCACGGCGCAGATGAGTACCATCAACCAGCAGCTGTACGAGCATGGCTGGAAGGCGCAGTTCATATCGGGCATCATGATGCCGCTGATGGGCTTTATGGGCAATCTGTCCTACGTGGCGGTATGCGTGTTCGGTGCGCTCAAGGCTACCGGCCTTTTGGGCGCGCCCATCAGCATCGGCGACATCCAGGCGTTCATCCAATACGTGCGGCAATTTAACCAGCCTATCAGCCAGGTGGCCAACGTGTCCAACGTCATACAGTCGGCCATCGCGGCGGCCGAGCGCGTATTTGAGCTGCTGGATGAAGCGGAGGAGAGCCCCGATACGGCGCTGCCGGTTACCGTGGACGATCCTCGTGGCGAAGTGGTTTTTCGCAACGTAAGTTTTGGCTACCACGACGACGCGCCGCTGATGAAGGATATCAACCTGACCGCCCGGCCCGGTCGGCAGGTGGCCATCGTGGGCACCACCGGCGCCGGCAAGACCACGCTGGTCAACCTGATGATGCGCTTTTATGATATCAAAGGCGGCAGCATTGCCATCGACGGCGTGAATATCACCGATATGACGCGCCACCATTTGCGCAGCCTGCTGGGCATGGTGCTGCAGGATACGTGGCTGTTCAACGGCACCATCCGCGAGAATATCGCCTACGGTAAAGAGGGCGCTACGCAGGAGCAGATTGTGGCGGCGGCGCGGGCGGCCCACGCCGATCACTTTATTCGCACGTTGCCCGATGGGTACGATACGGTGCTCAA
>JAQVWW010000220.1 GCA_028709505.1 Eubacteriales bacterium | reverse complement strand
GGTCGGCGTCGCCGCGCAGCAGGCCCTGGCTATGCAGCGTTTGAAGCACGCCGGCGTAGCGTTGCCGGATATCGTAACCGTGGCGACGGGCAAACCAGGCGTAGTCAACGCCGGCGGTTAACCGCGTGCCCAGCATGATTTCCTCAAAGGCCGCCTCGTCGGCGTCGATATCCGTCTGTTCATACGTGGGGATCTCCCCGGCGTTCACCTGCGCCAGATAGCCGGCGATGTCGGCGCGGTTGGTGCGGCGGGTTGCGCCGGTGAACGACGCCGCCGCGCAGCCCAGGCCGATATACTCGCCCCGGCGCCAGTACAGCAGGTTGTGCCGGCATTCGTCGCCCGGATAAGCAAAATTGGAGATTTCATAGCGCCGCAGGCCGCCCCTTTCCAGGCGGTGGCACACGGCGCCGAACAGATCCCGTTCGGCGTCGTCGCCGGGCAGCGTGACCTGCGCCGCCGCCACGCGCTGGGCAAGCGGCGTGCCCGGCTCTAGGCGCAGCGCGTAACACGATACGTGCTGCACGCGCTGGCACAGCAGAAATTCCGCCGTGTCCAGCGCGTCTTTTACGCTCTGCCCGGGCAGGCCCGTCATCATATCGCCGTTTATCCGGTCGATGCCCGCCGCGCGGCACAGTTCCACCGCCCGGGCAAAGTCGTCAGGCGTGTGTCGCCGGCCCAGCGCGGCAAGTAGCGCCGGCTGGGCGGCCTGCAGCCCCAGCGAGAGCCGGCCTACGCCGCCGCCGGCGTAGGCGGCCAGCTTTGCCGCATCCACCGTGCCGGGGTTGGCCTCGACGGTGAACTCGTCCACACCCGACAGGTCAAACACGTGCCCCAGCCCCGCCGTCAGCCGGGCAAAATCGTCGGCGCCCAGCAGCGACGGCGTGCCGCCGCCGAAAAACACCGTACGCGGCGCGAAATCCGGCAGCCTCGCCGCCCACAGCCGCGCCTCGGCCAACAGCCCGTCAACATAGGCCGGCAGCAGCGCAAGCTGCCCGGGATACGAAGCAAAGTCGCAATAGGCGCACTTGCTGCGGCAGAACGGGATGTGTACGTACAGCCCTTGCATGTCAGTCCATCTTCAGCACCGACATAAAGGCTTCGCTGGGCACCTCCACCGAGCCTACCTGCCGCATGCGTTTTTTGCCTTCCTTCTGCTTTTCCAGCAGCTTGCGCTTGCGGGAAATATCGCCGCCGTAGCACTTGGCCAGCACGTCCTTGCGGAAGGCGCGCACCGTCTCGCGGGCGATGATCTTGCCGCCGATGCAGGCCTGTATCGGTATCTCAAACTGCTGACGCGGGATGGCCTCGCGCAGCTTCTCGGCGATGCTGCGGCCGCGGGAATAGGCGCGGTCGCGGTGTACGATGATGGACAGCGCGTCGCACATCTCGGCGTTGAGCAGAATATCCAGCTTGACCAGGTCCGACGGCTCGTAGCCTATCAGCTCATAGTCCAGCGACGCATAGCCGCGCGTGCGGGATTTCAGGTTGTCAAAGAAGTCGTAGATGATCTCGTTGAGCGGCAGCAGGTAGTTGATCTGCACACGGGTGGGGTCTAAATAGATCATATCCTGATAGACGCCGCGCTTTTCCTGGCAAAGCTCCATGATGGCGCCCAGATATTCGGGCGGCGATATGATGTGGGCCTGCGTAATCGGCTCGCGCATCACTTCGATTTCGCTGGGGTCGGGCAGGTTGGCCGGGTTCTCGATGGTCATCTCCTCGCCGGTTTTCAGTTGCAGTTGATAGGCTACGCCGGGGGCCGTGGTCACCAGGTCCAGGTCAAACTCGCGCTCCAGGCGCTGCTGGATGACCTCCATGTGCAGCAGCCCCAAAAAGCCGCAGCGAAAGCCAAAGCCCAGCGCCACCGACGTCTCGGGCTCGTAGCGGAACGACGCGTCGTTGAGCTTGAGCTTTTCCAGCGCCGCCTTGACGTCCTCATAATGGGCGCCGTCGGCGGGGTATATGCCGCAGAACACCATGCTCTGGCATTCGCGATAGCCGGCCAGCGGTTCTTTGGCCGGGTTGCCGGCGTCGGTGATGGTATCGCCCACGCGCGTGTCGGCCACGTTTTTGATGCTGGCGCAGATGTAGCCCACCTCGCCGGCGTACAGCGCCGGCGTCTCCACCAGGCTGGGGCGGAAGATGCCCACCTCGGTGACGTCAAACTCTTTGCCGGCGGCCATCATGCGGATGCGCATGCCCGGCTTTACCATGCCGTCCACCAGCCGTACAAAGCTGATGGCGCCCTTATAGTTGTCATAAAAGGAGTCGAATATCAACGCCTTAAGCGGCGCCTGCTCGTCGCCGGAGGGCGGCGGCACTTGCCGCACCACTTTCTCCAGCACGTCGCGCACGTTGATACCGGCCTTGGCCGACACCGCCGGCGCGTCGTCGGCGGGCAGGCCGATGACGTCTTCAATCTCCTGGCGCACGCGCTCGACATCGGCCGAGGGCAGGTCGATTTTGTTGATGACCGGCAGAATCTCCAGGTCATGCTCCAGCGCCATGTAGACGTTGGCCAGCGTCTGGGCCTCGATGCCCTGCGTAGCGTCCACCACCAGCACCGCCCCTTCGCAGGCCGTCAGCGTGCGCGATACCTCATAGGTAAAGTCGACGTGTCCCGGCGTATCGATAAGGTTCAGCTCATAGGTCTGGCCGTCCAACGCCGTGTACTCCATACGCACCGCCTGGGCTTTGATGGTGATACCCCGCTCGCGCTCCAGCTCCATGCGGTCCAGAAGCTGGTTCTCCATATCGCGCAGCGCCACCGTGTTTGTCAGCTCCAGCAACCGGTCGGCCAGCGTAGACTTACCGTGGTCGATATGGGCAATGATGCAAAAATTACGTATCATGGATTGCCGGTTGGGCATTTGTATTCCTCATTTCTTGAAAAAGTGTTTCCCCCATAATAGAATAAGAAGGAGAAAAAATCAATGACGCCGGTGGGCCTTGGCGCCGCCGGACGCAGAGTGGGAGGAAAAACGAATGGATCTACACGCCGCCGCTGAAAAACTGCGGCACAACGGGTTTGACTGCCGGTGCTTTGCCACGGCCGACGACGCCAAACAGGCCGCCCTTGCCCATATCACGCCGGGCGCGTCGGTGGGTATCGGCGGGTCGATGACGGTAAAACAGATGGATCTGCACACGGCGCTGGCCGACCGGGGCTGCGCCATACACTGGCACTGGCTGGCGCCGCCGGAGCAGCGCGCCGGCGTGTACGAGGCCGCCCGCGACGCCGACTATTACATCAGCTCGTCCAACGCCATCACCGCCGCCGGGGAGCTGGTCAACATCGACGGCACCGGCAACCGCGTGGCCGCCCAGTTTTACGGGCCCAAAAATGTGCTCATCCTCTGTGGGCGCAACAAGCTTTGCGGCACGCTTGCCGACGCGCTGGCGCGCATCAAGCGCGAAGCCTGCCCGCCCAACGCGCGGCGGCTGGGCTTAAAAACCCCGTGCGCGCTGACCGGGCGCTGCACCGATTGCGCATCGCCCAGTCGCATATGCAACGTGACGACAATCCTTTCCCGGCCGCCCCGCGGGCGCACCATTACCGTCTACCTGAT
>JAQVWW010000219.1 GCA_028709505.1 Eubacteriales bacterium | reverse complement strand
GGCATACGAAAAGGCCCGGCGCCAGTGCGTCGGGCCTTTGGCCGTCAAAAAATGTTCGGCCTTTTTATCAAATGGTTTGCGCCCATGATATTCATGGGCGCAAGAGAATCCACAAAAAACAACGGTTGCCGTCGCGCGCCGGATATTTTTGGCGCATCCGCGGCCCGATACAAAGCTGCTGTCGACGCTTCCCTACGGCCTAAAAATACCGGCTGAAAATCTCGCTATCCTGCAACAGCTGCTCTACGTGGTCAAAGCCCAGCCGGGACAACAGTTCAATGACATAGGGGTTGTCGATGGGGGTGGGGTACGTGGCGCGATCGCCGTATTGGTCGATGTTTTGCGCGCCTTCGGCGGTGGGCAGCAGCGCCTTAGGGCCGCCCACGCAGCCGCCCACACAGCCCATGCCCTCATAGAAGTTGGCTTCCACCTTGCCCGAGAGGACGTCGCTCAGCATGGCTTTGCAGGCCGGCACGCCGTCTGCCCGCTGCGTGCGCACGGCAATATCGCGGTGCGGGTTGAGCCGCTCCACCGTCGATTGGACCGCTTCGCTGACGCCGCCGGCGCGGGCATAGATGCGACCCAGCCGCGACGAGTGATCGCGATCACTCTCTTGCATCTGCGTGGGGTCAATATCCAGCGCGTCGAAAATGTCCTGCATCTCCTGAAAAGTCAGCACGTAATCCACGGCGCCGGCGAGATCCTTCTCCCGCGCTTCGGCTTTCTTTGCCATACAGGGGCCGATAAACACCGTCACCGCGTCGGGGTGCAGGTGCTTGACCGTGCGCCCGCAGGCCACCATCGGCGACACCGACGCCGGCACGTGGGGCACCAACTGGCGGTAGACCTTGCGTATCATGGCAATCCACATGGGGCAGCAGCAGCTGGTCAGCTGATAATCCGACTCATTGTGGATGTTGGCGTCGAACTCCAGCGCCTCTTTGAGGGTCAGTATGTCGGCAAACAGCGCCACCTCCAGCATGCCGTCAAACCCCACGGCTTTGAGCGCGTTGCGCAGCTTGCCCGGCGTAATGTCCGGCCCAAACTGGCCTAAAAACGCCGGCGCTACCAGCGCGTATACCAGCGTCTTGCTGGAGCGAACGGCCTTAAGCGCCGGGATGATATCGCGGCTGGCGGTCAGCTTTTCGGCCTTGCAGTTTTGCACGCACTGGGCACAGCCCAGGCACTGGGCGGCGTCGATATGGATGCCGTCGGCATGGTTGGGCTCTATGGCATCAAACGGGCAGCTGCCGGCACACTCTTTTTGCTCCTGGCTGGAGCACGTACAGGGCCCCACCCGCCAGACCACCGGGTGCTTTTCGGGGTGCAGCAGGCAATCCAGCTGGTGGTCGTCGTACGGGTCAAAAAGGCCGCCGTTTAGCCGCTCCTCCAGCTGGTCCTCCAGCGCCGCGTGCACCAGCTGATGGTATAAGCTTTTGAATGATGTCATGAAAAAATCTCCTTTTTTACCGTCTTACTCGATGAGATAATCATCGAAGTGGGCGCTGAGGCGCAGCTCGCCGCCGGGCAATACCCACAGCGCTTCCACGCCGTCCAGACTATCCACGTAGGCCATGCCTTCGTCCAGCGGCATGTTGAACACGGCGGTGGACAGCGCGTCGGCCCGACCCGAATCCCGGCACAGCACGGTGACGGCGGTAAAGTACGTGGTGGGGAAGAGCGTTTCGGGATCGATCAGATGATGATAGCGAACGCCGTCCACGATATAATAGCGTTCATAGTTTCCGCTGGTTACCAGCGACATATCCGCCAGCGACACGATATGTAAATACGGGTTCTCGGCGTCCTGCTGCGGGTTCTGGACGCCTACGCGAAAGGGCTCCCCGGTGCTGTTTTTGCCGCCGATGGCCCGTACGTTGCCGCCTACGCTGACCAGCGCGTGCGTAAAGCCCTGTTCATACAGGTACCGGCATACCTGTTCTACGGCGTAGCCTTTGGCCAGCGAACCCACATCCAGGCTCATCTGCGCATCGCGCAGGTATACGGTGCCGGCGGCTTCGTCAATGACGACGTCGTCGGTGTTGGTGTGTTCGGAAGCGGCGCGCAGCTGCTGCATCGACGGCAGCGTGGCCTGCTGCGGGTCGTCCAGGCCGGCGGTGCGGTGGTCGTGCCAAATGCGCAGCACGGCGCCCAGCGCCACGTTCATCTGCCCGCGGGTGTTTTTGTATTCCTCTTTGGCCAAGAGCAGCAAATCGATGATGCGCCGGTCTACCTTTACCGGGGATACGCCGGCATTGTCGTTGATGGTTTTGATGTTGGCCACGCCGTCGAAGTCGTCATAAATGTTGTAGAGCTGATGGTACTCTTCCAGCTCATCATAAAAGAGCTGGGTGTAGCGCGCAAACGCTTCCTCGTCGTCGGTATAGGCCACAATTTTGGTGACCGTATCAAACAGCTGCAAAAATTCAGCCTCATATTTTTGGGGCTGCGGCCGGCAGGCGCATAGCGGCAGTACGGCAAGCATCGCCAGCACCAGCGCAAAAAAACGTCTTTTCAATTTGTTCACCAAAAATTGAGAGGTAGATGGCAGCCATTTACCTCTCAATGTCGTCGTGCGCTCTGGCGCGCTTATTTCTTGTTGGCGGCGGCCTTTTCAATGACCGTCAGGAAATCGCTGATGTGGATGGTGACCGAGCTGGTCAAATCGGCATCGGTGGGCACGCCTTCGCTGACGGCGACACCGGCCACATCGCTGGCGGTCTTACCCACGGCGTAGGCGGCAAACGAGGCTGCCTGCTCGTTCCATTCCTTGCCGATGGACGAAGATTTGGCCATGTTATAGCCGGCGCCCAGCTCATTTTTGGTCTGGAAAGCGCTGTCCAGCGCCGTGGAAACCTTGCCGTCGGCGGTAAAGTTCACGTTGGTTTGCGAAGCGTCGATGATGCAGCTGGTAATTTTACCGGCGGTATCGAACGTAACGGCGGTGTACGTGGAATACGCCTGGGCCAGGCCTTCTTTATCGGCAGTGGCGTCGACGGAGTTGGCGATGTTGGTGGTGACGCCCAACCCCAGCGCGTCGCCCTGCTGGGCGCCCAGCACCTGGGCGCTACCCACGGCCTTTTCAAGGGCGGCAATATAGTCGGTAACGTGCATGGTGACCGAGCTGGTCAAGTCGGCCTCGGTGGGCACGCCTTCGTTGTTCAGGCTAATGCCCTTTACCTCGTCTATCGTTTTGCCCACCACATAGGCGGCAAAGGCGTCGGCCTGCTCGTTCCATTCCTTGCCGATGGACGAAGCCTTGGTCATGCCATAGGCGCTGCCCAGGTCCTGCTTGGACGCAAAGACGGTATCGGCAGGGGTGGACAGCGTACCCTGGGCGGTAAAGTTGATTTTGGTCTGGGCGGTGTCGATTTTGCAGGCAAGAATTTTGCCGTCGGCGCCAACGGTGACGGCGACTACTACCGAGTTTACCTGGGCTAAGCCGTCGGCGTCGCCAGCGTCTTTAGAGTCGCCGATGGAAGTGATGACGGCTAGTCCGGTCTTAACGCCGTCGCCGGTATTGGCGCCCGCCGAAGGGGCGGGGGGATTTTTTTCGCCGGCGCTGCATCCGG
>JAQVWW010000218.1 GCA_028709505.1 Eubacteriales bacterium | reverse complement strand
AGCCCACCGCGCATCGTCTCATAATAGAGGGCCCATGAGGGCTTAAAGTTGCGCAGGCTGATGCGAATATTGCTGCCCTGGGTGGTGCCTCTGAGCAGCAGCAAAAAGCTGATAAACTGACTGATGATGGTGGCCAGCGCCGCACCGCCGGTACCCATATGGAACACGAAGATGAACAGCGGATCCAACCCCACGTTGATGACGGCGCCGACGGCGATGCCTATCATGCTGTAAAAGGCGCTGCCCTGGAAGCGCAGCTGGTTGTTGAGCACCAGCGAGCCTATCATGCACGGCGCGCCAATGAGGATATACCGGGCATAGCTGCGAGCGTGGGGCAGTATCGTCTCGGTGGCGCCCAGCATACGCATCAGCGGATCTAAAAAGAGCAGGCCCGCCACCGCCACGACAACGCCCAGTCCGATGGCCGAAAAGAAGGCGGTGGCCGCCATCTGCTCGGCGCTGCGGTGATCCTGCTGGCCCAGCTTGCGGGAAATATAATTGCCCGAGCCTTGGCCAAAAGTAAAGCCGACGGCCTGTATGACGGCCATCAGCGAAAATAAGATGCCCACGCCGCCGGTGGCGCTGGTGCCAATTTGGCCGACAAAGAACGTATCCGCCATATTGTAAAGGGAAGAAACCACCATGCTGACAATGGTGGGGATGGATAGCGAGATAATCAGCTTAGGTATCGGTGCAGTGGTCATCCAGATAAATTTTTCCTGGGTCGTACGCTGCGCTTTCAAAACAGTTCCGCCTTCCCGGGGCAAAATCGCCCCCTCCCCCCAAAGGGAAGCAACGTATTAGTATCAATTCTAATTGTACGGCAACGCCGCGCAAAAAACAATCGGTTTGTGACGCATATTCCGCCGCCTGCGCCCCGCCCGCCCGCATTATCAATTGACGAAATTTGTCCCCGGTGTTACAATACTGGCAAGAAAATGGAGTAGTGTCGCCCACGCAGCGCGCCCCGGAGAGCCTGCGGGCATAGTATGAAGTATCAAACGTAAGGGAGCGGTTTTATGCCATTATTTCGAGGTTCGGCCCCCGCGCTGGTCACGCCCTTCACCCAGGACGGCATCGATTTTGATGCCTTTGGCAAGATCATCGATTTCCAGCTGGAGAACCAATCCGACGCGCTCATCATCTGCGGCACCACCGGTGAAAGCTCTACGATGAGCGACGACGAGCGTACCGACGCCATCAAATTTGCCGTCGAGCGCGTGGGCGGGCGTATCCCCATCGTAGCCGGTACCGGCAGCAACGAGACGGCCCACGTCATCAACCTGTCCCGCCGGGCCGAGGACGTCGGCTGCGACGGGCTGCTGCTGGTCACGCCGTATTACAACAAAACCTCTTCGGCCGGCGTCATTGCCCATTATAAAGCCATTGCCGATCGCACCAAAACCCCGATTATCATGTATAACGTGCCTTCGCGCACCGGCCTTAACATGAAGGCCGAAATTGTTGCGCAGCTGGCTGGCTATAAGAACATACACGGCGTCAAGGAAGCGTCGGGCGACCTTTCGCAAGTGATTGACATTTTACGTTTCTGCCGGGGCAAGCTGGCCGTATATTCGGGCATGGATGAAATTGTGCTGCCCATATTGGCCGTCGGCGGCGATGGCGTCATCACCACCGTAGGCAACATCACGCCCCGGCAGATGCACGACTTGTGCTGGCGCTACTTTACCGGCGATACGCAAGGCGCCACGCAGATGCAGTTCGAGCTAAAACCGCTCATCGACGCGCTGTTCCTGGAGACGAACCCCATCCCCGTCAAGGCCGCCATGGACATGATGGGCATGTGTTCGGAGTACGTCCGCCTGCCGCTGGTGGCCATGACCCAGGGCGCCCGCGCCACGATGCGCCAGGAACTGGTACGCTACCGGCTTCTGGCCGAATAACGCAACCACCGGGGTCTTCATGGCCGGCTTAACGCCCCTTGACGGCCCCTTCATTTTTATCTACGAGGTATACCTATGAAAAAACTGCTGATACACGGCTGCGGCGGGAAGATGGGCCGCACTGTGGCCGAGCTGGCCGGCGAGCACGGCTTTACCGTGGTGGCCGGCATCGATAAATATCCCGGTGAAGCGCCTTTTCCGGTCTATGGAGAGTTAGCCGATTGCCCGGTGGCCGTCGACGTCGTCATCGACTTTTCCCGGCCCGATTCGCTGCCGTCGCTGCTGAACTACGTCCAGCGCACGCATACGCCGGCCGTCATCGCCACCACCGGCTTTTCCGACGAAGAGCTGGCCGTCATCGCCGACGCGTCCAAATCGACGGCGCTGTTTGTGTCGGCCAACATGTCGCTGGGCATCAATCTCGTGCTGGACTTGTGCAAGCGGGCCGCGTCGTTTTTGGGCGACGGCTGCGATGTGGAAATTATCGAAAAGCACCACAACCAGAAGATGGACAGCCCCAGCGGCACGGCCCTGGCGCTGGCGCACAGCGTTAACGAGGCATATTTAAACAGCAAAACGCTGACCTTTGGCCGTCATGGCGGCCAAACCAAGCGCTCCCGCGGCGAGATCGGCATCCACGCCGTACGCGGCGGCAACATCGTCGGCGATCACGACGTGCTGTTCATCGCGCCGCAGGAGGTTGTCACCCTCTCCCACAGCGCCCAAACCCGCGCCGTGTTTGCTAGCGGCGCGCTGGCCGCCGCGGCTTTTTTGTGCGGCAAGCAGCCGGGCCTGTATTCGATGCAACATCTGCTGCTGGCCTCCAGCGCCGTCACCAACATCTATACCGATGAGGAGCAGGTACTCTTTTGCCTGAGCGGCCTTCGTCCCGCCGGCACGGCGGTACACGAACTTTTCCAGGGCCTGACCCGCGAGAACGTCAACGTAGACATGATCAACCAGACCGACGACGGCAAAGGCGCGCTGGCGATGGGTATTTCGCTGCCCCGCAAGGACAGCCTGCGGGCGATGGATGTGGTGGTCGACGTATTTTCCCGGCATCCCGGCCGGTTCCTGCGCCGCGACGATGTCCTTAAAATCGTCGTCGAAGGCGAAGGCATGGCTGCCCAGAGCGGCGTCGCGGCGCGCTTCTACGCGGCGTTGTCGTCGGCCCACGTATCGCCGCTCATCGTCACCACGTCGGATACCAGCATCTGCTGCTGCATCCGCAGCGCCCAGCGCCGCGAAGCGCTGGAAAGCTTGCTGTCAGAGTTCAATCTGTAGGCTGCCCGATCCAAAAAAACTTTCCGCCGCGGAGAAAGAGACAACTTTCTACGCGGCGCTGTCGTCGGCCCACGTATCGCCGCTCATCGTCACCACGTCGGATACCAGCATCTGCTGCTGCATCCGCAGCGCCCAGCGCCGCGAAGCGCTGGAAAGCTTGCTGTCAGAGTTTAATCTGTAGGCTGCCCGATCAAAGAGACCTTTCCGCCGCGGAGAAAGGGACAACTCTCTACGCGGCACCCAGCGCCGCGAAGCGCTAGAAAGCTTGCTGTCAGAGTTCAATCTGTAGGCTGCCCGATCCAAAAAAACTTTCCGCCGCGGAGAAAGAGACAACTTTCTACGCGGCGCTGTCGTCGGCCCACGTATCGCCGCTCATCGTCACCAC
>JAQVWW010000217.1 GCA_028709505.1 Eubacteriales bacterium | reverse complement strand
CTGCATCAAAAGATGCCCGGCTCGCGCATTTACCATACGCTGGGGTATGCCTATATACTGGCCGGCAAGCTGGAGCGGGCGCTGGAATATAACAAAGAAGCGATGGATTACGACGACGAGGACTTCGTCATACTGGATAACCTGGGCCAGACCTATTACGAGATGGGCGATATGCCAAACGCCAAGCTGTATTTTGAAAAGGCCTATGAGCAAAAGCAGGAACAGATTGACATCCTCTATCACCTGGGCTTGGTGTACGAGGCCGACGGGGATCTGCCCCGGGCGTTAAAGCTTTACCGCCAGGCGCTGCTCTACCAGCCCGACTCCCTCAACGACGTCACGCGGACGCAGCTTTTTGACTGCGAAAAGCGCGTGATAGACAGCATCCTGGCCCGGGGTGACGCCGTGCCCGAGCCCGAGGTGGAGATTAAGCGCGACGATCAGACCGAGGATCTGTAAAGAAGCAATCTGTGCGGCACACGTCGTGTGGATAAGGCCGCCGCGTCGCCGGATGGCGATAGCGCCCCACAAATCATATCGCTTGAGTCATAATTGGAGTACAATGCTGCGGCGGGGACGATACCCCGCCGCTTTTTGGTAGCACGGCGGCAAACAGGCCCGCCGCAGGCAGCGGCATACGGCCAAAACGCGGCACAAAAACAACGGGGCGGGCGAAGCGGCCTCATGGAGGATAAGAAAGGTTTGGATTGCAGCTCTGGGGACGGACGGTTACGCTTATGCGGGACGGATTTCTCTGCCCACAACAGGGGTTTTGGATCGGCGTAGATGGGCCTCGGTCTTTGCCTTATGAGCCGACATAAAATCAAAAACGGCCCCCAGACACAGGTGCTCTGGGGGCCGTTTTGCATGCCCGTAATCACGTTACCGTCCGCCTGATAGGCGCGCCAAAGCGCGTTTTACGTCTGCCTTTGCCGCTGATCAAACGTCGCGCGGCAAGGTAAGGTTTTCGAAAGAACAATAGCGCTTTGCGCGCGTTGCCGCGCCGGCCGCCGGGTTGGGCACGCGGCATTATGCCGCCGGGTGCTGCTGCCAGCTGTCGGGGAACAAATCCCAAAAGTTGATGTCCGGCGACTCGGCCGGAGCCGGCTGCCCGGTATCCTCGTCGGGCGAAAAAGCCGCCGTGGGCGACGGCACCAGCACCATCGCTTCGCCGGTGGGCGGCGAGGAGACGTTCATCAGCGTGTTGACGGCCACCACCGTGTAGGCGCACAGGCCTTCGGGCGCGTCGGCATCGATGTAGGAGAGCACCTGGTTGTCGCTCTGGGCAGTCAGCGACTGCACCAGCATGCTGGTGCCCTGCTCGTCTCGCCGATAGATATCGTAACGCACATAGGCCTGCGGACCGACAAACTGCACCACCGGCATACTGTCGCTGCCCAGCGCCACGCTCAACTGTGTGGCCATGGTGGGTGCGGCCCAGGTCTTGGCCGTCTCGGTGGGCGCGTTGGCGCGGGTAAAGTAATCCTGCAGCACATATTCGGCCGGCGTCAGCTCCGCCGCCAGCATCAGCTTGTGCTCGCTATAGAGCGTAGTCTTGTCGATGGCCAGCTTGGTCACGCCGCCGGGCACGGTAAACTTGGGCGCACCGCCGTCGGGATACAGCGCTTCGAATATCTGCACCGCCAGCAGCGCGTTGTGATTGCCGCCGGTGCTGCCCGCCGGCAGAAAGTGTTCGGCGTCGGTGCGGTCAAAGCCCTGCCAGCTCACCACCACATAGTCGCTGTTGAAGGCGGCCAGCCAGGCGTCGCGGTTGCCGGTGGTATAGGCGACGGTGCCGGTCTTGGCGGCCAGCGGTATGCCGGCCTGCTTTAAGCGCTTGCCGGTGCCGATGGTGGCCGTGTCGGTCATCATGTCGGTGACGATAAAAGCCGTCTCGGGCGAGAGTACCTGCTTGCGCGTATGCGGATTCTGGTAGATGACAGTACCTTCGCTGTCCTCAATACGCTGGATAAAGGACGCCTGCGCATATTCGCCCTGACCGGGGAACACCGTATAGGCCTGGGCCAGCTCCAGCGGCGTGACGCCCACGGTAAAGCCGCCCAAAGCCAGCGATAGGTTGTCGTCCTGTTCGGCAAAGGGGATGCCCACGTTCTGGCAGAAGGTTTTGCCGGCGTTCACGCCGATGCTGTTGAACACCGACACCGCCGGGTTGTTCAGCGACCGATACAGGCACTCGCGCAGCGGCACCCAGCCGTAATATTTGCCGCCGGCGTTTTGCGGCGCATAGCCGTTAAAGTCGGTGGGCTGGTCGTTTATCATGGTTAAAGGGGTATAGCCGTAGCTTTCAATGGCCGGCGCGTATACCATCAGCGGCTTAATGGCGCTGCCCGGCTGCCGGCGGGCCGACGTGGCGCGGTTTAACCCGCGCACCGATTCATATTCCCGCCCGCCGATGACGGCGCGCACGTCGCCGGTTTGGGCGTCCAGCACCACCAGCGCCGTCTGCACCTGTGTGCCGTCGGCGGCATCGGCAGGGAAGTAGCTCTCGTCGCTCATCAGATCCTGACAGGTCTGCTGCAGGCCGGCGTCCAGCGCCGTATAGATGCGATAGCCGGTGGCTATCATGTCCTCGTATTCCAGCCCCGTCACTGCCAGCGCTTCGCTGGTGACGGCGTCCACATAGTAGCCGTAGTTGGAGCGGTTGGGCCGCGACAGGTTCAGCACGCAGGCTTCGGCCTTGGCGGCGTCCATCCCGGCCTGTGTCAGCTTGCCGGCTTTATACATCAGCGTCAGTATCAAATCACGCCGAGTCAGCGATTTATCCATATTAATGTGCGGGGCGTAGATGGCGGTACCTTTTAGAATGCCGATGAGCTGCGCGCCCTGGGCCACCGTAAGCTGGGAAGCGTCGATGCCGAAGTAGGACTGGGCAGCGGCCTCGATGCCGTAAGCGCCGTTACCAAAATAGACCAGGTTCAGGTACATTTCCAGAATCTCGTCTTTGTCGTAATAGCGCTCCAGCTGCAGCGCCAGCCAAGCCTCTTTGATTTTGCGGTTCCACGATTTTTCGTTGGTCAGAAAGGCGTTTTTCACCAGCTGCTGCGTGATGGTGCTGGCGCCCTGCACGTTGCCGCCGGCCTTCACGTTGGCCAGCATAGACCCTAAGATGCGTTTGACGTCTATGCCGGGGTGCGTATAAAAGCGCGTATCTTCGGTACAGATGAGCGCGTCGATAACGTGCTGCGGCACCTGCGAAACGGGGATGATGGTGCGGTTCTCGCTATACATGCCGGCCACCGGCTGGTCGTCCTTATCGTAGATGACCAGCGTTTGTTTGATGTTCTCCAGCCGGTCGGGGTCAAAATCGGCCCAGTCGCCGGTGTTTAAAAAGACGACGAACACGACGATGCCCGCCGCCATGCAGACCAGCAGCAGCGTGAGAAACCATTTGAATGCGATGCGCATCCGCGCCAGGCGGCGCCGGTGGATATCCACCTTATTTAGTCTCTTATTCATATCCATAGTATAGCATATCCGTAATGGGGTTATGGCATAACCACAGTAGAAAAATTGTTTCATTTCTGTATAAAAAAATTGTCATATGGCAACAATAGG
>JAQVWW010000216.1 GCA_028709505.1 Eubacteriales bacterium | reverse complement strand
GACTTGACGCAGCTAAGCGACGACCATCGCCGGGCGGTGGCCGAACAGGTGGCCTTCTACAAAGAGCACCGTATGCTGCTGCAGTACGGCGATTTCTACCGCCTGAACCGGCCCGACGCCGAAAACGCCTGCGCGTGGATGGTTGTATCGCCGGACAAAAAGGAAGCGATGCTGGGGTATTACCGCGTGCTGGTCCATCCCAACAGCGCCTTTGAGCTGCTGCGGACCGCCGGCCTGGACGACGCCACGCTGTACGAGGTCAGCGCCGTGCCGCAGCCGGTATTCTCCGACGAAGGCGGCAAGGCCGTCTATTTGGCCCACACCGAGCAGGACTGCTTCTGCGCCTACGGCGACTTGCTCAACCACGCGGGCTTTCGGCCCAAACAGGCGGACACATCGCCGTACGCGCTGGCCCGCGGCGATCTGCGCTATCTGCCCGACTTCGGCGCGCGCCTCTATCATATCGTGGCCAAGGCGGACTAGTACGAGAACCTATAAAGGAGCGGGATTTCCCGCTCCTTTGTGTTGATTTCGCCCTTGCCCGCGGCGTACCCGCCGCCTTGTCCTAAGTCGCTGACGGTGCCGGATGCGGCGGCAGGATCCTGCACAAAATTTTTGCGCCGTCGGCTATGTCAGTGAGCTTTTCCGTATCAGGCAAACAAAGGCCGAAAAATGTTTTGTATTAGACCGGTGCTGCCCTCTGCCGCACATCCACACTTGGATACCGCCTTTACGCACCGCAAAACGGCTGAATGCGGCGTTTCCCTTCGGGAAAACGCCCGATGTACCGCTTTTCCCCCGCGGCAAAGAAGCTGATTGCGGCGTTTCCCTTCGGGAAAACGCTCGGTTGCGGCGTTTCCCTTCGGGAAAGCGCCGCATTACTATGTACTTCGCGCAAAAGGGAGGCCGTTTGCGCGAAGGCGCGTCAAGGCTTTTGACGCATCAGGGAAGTGATCTCATGCGCTACTCTTGAGGCCACTCTTCTTCTTCGTCGTCAATGGTGTCCCGCAGGCACAAGTTGCAAAAGCCGCTGCTGACGTTCCAGGCCGTTGGGTATACTGGGTTGGCGCTGCTTGCGCAATAAAACAACGAAGCATTCTGCAACTGCCGCCCACAGGAGGAGCATTTTTCCGGTTCCATTTTTCACCTCCGCAAAGCAAATTTGCGCGCTGTGCGCAAGCATAGCTTTCCCTGTTTTTTGCCGGGTAACACCATGACAAGCAGACACGCCAATGGTATAATGCAGAAAAATGCACTGAAATTGGATGGAAACATGAGAAAAGTCGTTTTAATCACCGGCGCGTCCCGCGGCATCGGCGCGGCGACGGCACGGGCCTTTGCCCGGGCGGGATATGACGTGGGCCTAAACTATCTGCATAGCGAGCAGTGCGCGCTTGCGCTGGAGCGGCAGATAAAACAGACGGGCGTCCGCGTCTGCCCGGTGTGCGCCGACATCTCCGACCCGGCGCAGGCGGCGGCCATGGTCAGCCATGTACAAAAGGAGCTGGGCGGCGTGCATGTGCTCGTCAACAACGCCGGCACGTCCCAGCAGCGGCTGTTCACCGATATTACCGACGACGAATGGGCAGCCACGCTGGGCGTACACTTAACCGGCACGTTCACGTGTTGCCGGCAGGTGCTGCCCGCCATGATAAGCCGTAAAGCCGGCGCCATCATCAACGTCTCTTCGGTCTGGGGCATTACCGGCGCCTCCTGCGAGGCGGCTTATTCCGCGGCCAAAGCCGGCGTTATCGGCCTTACCAAGGCGCTGGCCAAGGAAGTGGGGCCGTCGGGCATACGCGTCAACTGTGTGGCCCCCGGCGTCATCGATACCGACATGAACGCGCATTTGGACCAGCAGACTCGCCGGGAGCTGTGCGACGAAACATCGCTTTTGCGGTTGGGCACGCCCGAGGAGGTGGCCCAGGTGATACTGTTTTTGGCGTCGGATGCGGCGTCCTTTATCACCGGCCAGGTGCTAAGCCCCAACGGCGGGCTGGTCATATAGGCCTGCTATTGGGTTGCCTTTGGAGCTTTGCGCCGGCTTTTCCGCACCGCCGTCGCTGCCATAGAGCAGGGACCCGGCAGGGCGGCTCTGCGGTGCTACCCGGCGGGCATGCTCTTTTGCCTAAGCGCGGGAAGGTTTGCCGTGGTGGGGTGAAAATATCGTTTGTGTTGGGCAAAACCCGGCTGTCGGCAAAACACACCGCCGCAAACGGCAGCACAGCGCATGGTCACCGATTTTAGGGATTGGCGCGGCTGTGCATAGGTTGCTCTCCCGGCCGGTATCGGCTGCCGGGTATGGGCAAAGCTTGCCGGCGGCCGGCGCCGCGGGTAAGCGCAGGTGGTCCGCAGACCGCAAAAAAGCAGGAGCGCCCCCTTGCGGACGCTCCCTTCGCTTTTTAAAAAAGTCCTTTGGTTTTTTATATCAAGCGGTTCGGCCCCATGACGCACCATAGGCCAAGATGGGTTCCACAGAAAACGACGGTTCCCCCGTTGTTTTGTAGCTTCTTATGCGCATATCGCTTAAGCGAAGAAAAATACTTTACCGGCACAAAAGCCAAACCGTAGAGGGTTTTTCGGCAGCCTGGGTGCGCCCCATTGCGGGCGCTCTTTTTTGTTGTAGCGTCGGCACGCAACAAACCCCACGCAAGCAGCCTTTGGCAGGCCAACGCGGCGAATCCGCGCCGCTTTTGCGCCTACTCTCCCCTCGCCCGGGCAAGAAAGTCTTCCACCGTCTCCCGGGGCATGTCAAAGCCGCACATCAGCCGGTATACGGTCCTCCCGTTTGCGCGGATATCGTGGAATGCATATGCGCCTTGCACACGGGCGAGCACGTCGGGCGCAAAGGCAGCGAACACGGCGTTGGACTGGCACGGCTCTACCACCTCCACGCCCTCTGTCCGCATCAGGCCCTCGCACAGCAGCCGTGCCATGTGGTTGGCGTGACGGGCGTTGTGCGCCCACAGGTCGTCCTGCAGGTAGGCAATCATCTGCGCCGATAAAAAACGCATCTTGGAATGCAACTGCGTGCCGTGCTTGCGCAGATAGGGGAATTCTTCGCAGCCGTGGAAGAACACCACCGCCTCGCCGAACGCCATGCCGTTTTTGGTGGCGCCAAAGGACAATACATCCACGCCGCAGTCCCGCGTCACCTGGGCAAAGCCGCGCCCCAGCGCCACGGCGGCGTTGGCGATGCGCGCTCCGTCCAGATGTACCTTAAGCCCGTGGGAATGAGCGGTTTCACACAGCGCCGCCAGCTCGTCGCACGTATATACGGTGCCCAGCTCGGTTACGTTGCTCAACGACAGCACATGGGGCTGCACCGCGTGCTGCGAACCCAGAGCGCCCAGATAATCGGCTATCTGTTCGGGCCGTATCTTGCCATGCTCCGACGGGATAGGGATGATTTTACTGCCGGTAAATTTCTCGGGCGCGCCGGTCTCGTCGCCGGCAATGTGGGCCACATCGGCGCACAGCACCGCCTGATACGAGCGCAGCAGGCTGCCCAGCGCCAGCGTGTTGGAGCCGGTGCCGTTGTAGACGAAGTAAGTCTGGCTGCCTACGCCGAAGATGTCGCGAAAC
>JAQVWW010000215.1 GCA_028709505.1 Eubacteriales bacterium | reverse complement strand
GTTGGCAAAAGGATGCGTCCGCGCAAAACGGCTTTGGGGCTCGAAAGAGCCGCTCCCGCCTTTTTATAAAATGTTTGCCGCCGTGATGTGTGGCGGCGGCGAAATGGATTGCTATCCTTCTGCCAAAAGGGTTACGCTCGGAACTTTCGACGCCGGCCTGTCCGGGCCCCGCTACAGCTGCACCGGAACCTCGGCCACGGCGCCGGCAAAGTCCGGCTCAATGCGGCACAGCAGCGCGCGGACGTCGACGCCGGCCTGCCGCGCTGCGCGCAGCGCGACGCCAAAAGCCGCGTCGGTGCTGTCGTGGGGCCGCAGCGCGCGGGCGCGCGGGTGCTGCACCAGAAACAGGATGTGTCCGCTGCCGCCGCCCTGTGTCAGTTCCATCATCTCGCGGATGTGCTTGACGCCCCGCTGCGTGGGCGCGTCGGGAAAATACGCCACGCCGTCTTCGACCAGCGTCGAGCATTTCACCTCGATAAAATGCTGCCGGCCGGCGACATCCACCCGCAGGTCAAAGCGGCTGTTGCCCCAGCGCACCTCGCGGCACAGCGGGCTGCCGGCGGGAATACCCGGCACCAGCCCCTTTTGTACCGCCTCGGCGGCCAGCGCGTTACTCAGCTGCGCGTCAATCATCACCCAGGCGTCGCCCCGGCGCACCATCACCAGCCGGCAGGACGTTTTGCCCGGCGATGAGCGCGGCTGCACCATGGCCGGCACGCCGGGGAGCAGCAGCTCTTTTAGCCGACCGGAGTTGGGCACATGCGCCATCGTCTGTGCGCCGTCCAGCTCTACCAGCGCGGCAAAACGGTTGAGCCGCTGCAAAAATATCGCTTCGCACAGTCCAATCAATTCCATCTTAGCCCTCCGTAAACGCCGCGGCGCTGTGCCCTGCGACGAGCAGCCCGCCATCCTGCGCCCGGGCCGACCCAACCAGCACTTCGCCCAACGCATCCGCGCGGTAGAAATACGGCTGCCGGCGGCGGTTGAGCACCGCCGTCACCGCCTGCTCGCCGATCCGGCGCACAACGAGCACGTCGGGCCCGTCGGCCAGCAGCGTAAAGTCGCCGTCGTGCAGCGCTTTCTGCCGCGTTTTCAGGGCGCCCAGCTGCCGATACCAGGCCAACAGTTCGCCGTCCTGCCTTCCCCAGGGATAGGTACGGCGGTTCATCGGGTCCTGGCTGCCCTGCAGGCCGGCTTCGTCGCCGTAATACACGCAGGGCGATCCGGGCAGCATATACAGCGCCATCGCCGCCATCTTTAAGCGCTCTTTGCCGCGGCGCACTTCGGCGTCGGACATACGATAAGCATATTTTTCCATCCTGCCCAGCGTAAAGAAGGCGTCTTGGCAGCCCAGCACGTTTAGAATCCGTGCCGTATCGTGGCTGCCCAGCAGGTTGAGCATGGCCCGCCACGTGGGCCGCGGGTAGTGGGCGTACAGCTGCGCCAGCGTGTCCCGGCATTGGCACGCCGGCATTTCTCCCTTCACAAAAGCGATAAGCGCATCGCGGGCGGGATAGTTCATCACGCCGTCCAGCTCGCTGCCCCAGAAGTATTGCCGGCGCTTTGCGTAGCTTACCTTGTTGGACGCGTCCTCCCACACCTCGCCCAGCAGCAGCGCGTCGGCGTCGGTCTGCTTAACCGCGCGGCGCAGCGGCTCAATGAACTCCTGCGGCAGCTCGTCGGCCACGTCCAAACGAAAGCCCGCCACGCCTGCCCTTAGCCACCGGCGGACCACGCTGTTCTGCGCGTTGCTGATAAAATCCAGATAGCCCGCATCGGTCTTGTTCACCGTGGGCAGCGTATACACGTCCCACCAGCAGTGGTATTGGTCGGGCCAATGCGTAAACGTATACCAGTCAAAATACGGCGAATCCTTGGACTGAGCCGCACCCAGGCTTGGATACCGGCCATAGGCGTTGAAATAGACGCTGTCAATGCCGGTATGGCTAAACACGGCGTCCAGTATCACGCGCATGCCCTGCCCCGCCGCGTCGGCACACAGCCGGCGCAGTTCTTCCTCGTCGCCAAACATCGCGTCGACGCTGTGGTAATCTCCGGTGTCATATTTGTGGTTGGACGCCGCGTCGAAGATGGGCGTCAGGTACAGCGTGCCCACGCCCAGCCCCTTTAGGTAAGGCAATTTCCGGCGAATGCCCGCCAAATTGCCGCCGAAAAAGTCGTTGTTGAGCATGTCGGTGGGCCGCTCGTTGACCACCGGGTCTTCGTTCCAGTCGGCATGCAGAAGACGTGGCCGGCCGTCCTCTTTAGGCAGAAACGCGCCGGGCCGGTGGAAGCGGTCGACGAATATCTGGTAGCACACGCCTTGGGCAAACCACGCCGGCGTATGATAGCCGGCGTCGTACACGGTCCATTGTTCGGGGTCGGCGTCGTCCCGAGCCGACGGCCGGCCGCCGCGGCCCACATACACGGTGCCGTCGGCGCCATGCACGCGGCAGCAAAGCCAAAAAAGACCGGTCGTCCCGGCGCTTATCCGCCCCTCGTACACGTCACAGTTGCGCCACAGGCCGACCCAGCGCAGCGGGTATGCGGCGGATTCGCCGCCGTCGGCGCGCACCAGCAGCTCTGCGCGCAGCGCGGCCAGCACACGCGGGATGCGGCACAGTACGCTGCATACTTCTCCCCGGGGCGTGGTGGCCTCGGGGAGAAGTTGGATATGGCTTATTTTGGGGCCTGCTACCATTGCACCGGCTCCGCGTGCCAAATTCTGTCCAAATAATCCTGTATGCTGCGGTCGGCGGCAAAGACGCCCGACGCGGCAATGTTGTACAGCGACTTGCGGTTCCACGAGAGCCGATCGTCATAGGCGTCGTCCAGCAGGCGATGGGTATCGCGATAGGAATCGAAGTCGGCGAACACCATATAATCGTCGCGGGTGATCAGCGACTGGGCCAAGTCGTTATACCGGTCGCCAAACACGCCCAGCATGATGGCGTCCACCGCCCGCTTGATGCGCGGGTTGTTCTGGTAATACGTGGTGGGCATGTAGCCTTTGGCGTACAACTGTTCCACGTCGGGGCTGCGCAGGCCAAAGATATAGATGTTGTCCTGCCCCACGGTTTCGGCCATCTCCACGTTGGCGCCGTCCAGCGTGCCGATGGTCAGCGCGCCGTTCATCATAAACTTCATGTTGCCGGTGCCCGAGGCCTCCTTGCCGGCCTGGGATATCTGCTCGGAAATCTCGGCGGCGGGGATAATTTTTTCGGCCAGCGTGACGTTATAATCCTCGAGGAACACGACCTTGAGCATGTCGCCGATGCGCCGGTCGCAGTTGATGGTGGTGGCCACGTCGCAGATGAGGGCGATGATGCGCTTGGCGGCGTAATAGCCCGGCGCGGCCTTTGCGCCAAAGGCGTACACATAGGGACGCTTCAGATAGTCGGGGTTCTCCAGCAGTTCAAAGTACGTATCGATGATGTGCAGCACGTTGAGCATCTGGCGCTTATACTCGTGCAGGCGCTTGACCTGCACGTCCAGCGCCGCGTCGGGGCTGGTGCTGATGCAGTTCTGGCAGGCGATATAGTCAGCCATGATCTCCTTGTTGGCCCGCTTAATCTCATCCAGCCGCA
>JAQVWW010000214.1 GCA_028709505.1 Eubacteriales bacterium | reverse complement strand
ATAGCGGATGGTCTCAAATTGCTGGCGGGTGCGCGGCAGAATTTTCAGCTTCATCTGCTCGGGGATAATGGGCAGCGTTTCAAACTTCCACTCTTTTAAAGAGTCGTCCAGCTCCTCGGGGGAGCACAGCGAAACCAGGTGCCCCACCGCCCACGTGACGATATACTGTTCGCCGTCAATATACCCTTTGGTACGCTTTCGGCTGCCCAGCACGCGGGCAATGTCGCCGCCCACCGAGGGCTTTTCGGCAATGATTAATGTTTTTGGCATTTGGCCTCCGTCGTAATGGTCGTAGGATAAAAAGGATACAAACACCGGAAAGGACTCCGGGATGTGTCGATAGCTATTATAACACACGCAGGGTGTCGGTCAACCTTTGGGCGCAAACAACGCCGGCATCATTTACTTGTATCCAATATTATGATAAAATATTCACCGTTTCAACATATGCGGTGTTAAGCCGCCCGGCCAACAGATAGGGGAACACAATGAACGGAATTGAACTGGTGGGAAAAATCGGCTCCATGGCGCTCATCCGCCGGGCGGACAGCGATATTGACTACAATATTTTCAGCCGCATCGGCGCTGAGCTGAAGCCCGGCATGATATGGATATCGTCGGGCGCTACCGAGATTGGCCGGCTGGATTATATCAAGCGCGCCGGGCAGGAGCTACAGGGCGACGACGAGGACGTTAAGACCGACTACGCCGCCCAGGGCCAGACCATATTGATGGAAAATTACCGGCGGTACATCGACACCCGCTATTCGGTGCGCCAGCTGCTGGTGGAGCACAACCATTTTAACGACGACGCCAAGCGGGAGCACATAAGGCAATTTTTGCTGCGTTGCGCGCGGCAAAACGCCATTCCTATCGTCAACTACAACGACCCTGTCAGCTTTGAGGAGAACCGCAAGATGGAGCTGGCCGCCTACCGGCAGAACCATGAGGCGGTGGTGGAGTGCGTCGACAACGACGAGACCGCCGCCGTCATCGCGCGCACGGTAAATGCCCGCCGGCTGCTGCTGTTAACGTCGGTGGACGGTATCTATGCCGACCCCGCCGACCCGTCCACGCTGGTAGAGACCATCACCGGCGACGACCTGGACGAAGTGCTGGCCAACATCGACGCGGTAAAGCTGTGCTGCGTGGGGGCCAGCCGTAAATGGGCCGGCGGCGCCCGTGCCAAGCTGGAATATGCGGCGCAGGCCGTCCAAAACGGCACCGAGGTCATCATCGGCAACGCCCGGTACCGCATCAGCCAGGTGCTAAGCGGGCAGGTGCCCAGCACGCGCATCGGCGTGAAGCTGTAAAACAGGCGCAACGGCAACGGCGCGGCCAGGATGGCCGCGCCGTTTATTTTGCGAAAAAGCCGCGCTAGGACAGCATCTTGCGGGTGTACTCCTTAAAGTCCGCCGTGGCTTGTTTTAGCTGGGCGGTGGTAGTATCCTGGGCATCGATGCGCTGCTGCAGGCTCTGAACGGCCGCTTCCAGCGCCTGCTTCTGGCCTTCGGTCAGGTCAGGCTGCTGCTGGGCGTATTGACGGGCATCGTCGATGGCCTGGCGGGCGCTCTGGCGCGCCTCGGTTAAGCTCTGCTGCTCGTGCTGCCAGTCGGCGGTGTGGATGTCGCAGAAATAGGCGGCGTAGTCGGGATTATCCGGCGTGAAGTGGGCCAGCGCATCGCCGGTGGGATAGTCCAGCACCGCGTGGGGGAAGTATTTGGCCAGGTCTTCGGGCGTCAATAGCCGCAGCGGCGAATCTTCGGGTACGGCCAATATGGCCTTCTCGCTGATGTGATCCTTGGGGCAGTATTCGGTGGCAATCTTGCCGGACTCGTCGCAGATTTGCAGCGTCTGGTGCATGTCGCACGTATCGATGGGCACGGTACCCGGCATAAAGTAGTCGGTCACCGGCGTGTGCCCGTGCTGATCCAGCTGGCAGGCCTCGGTGGCCAGCTTGCCGGATATGGAGCAAACGGTGGCCTTGACCAGCCCCAGGCTTTCGGGCGTGGCATCGATGATGTTGGCGTTGGGCAGGCCGCTGTGTATTTTGGCCATAAACGCTTGCCACAGCGGCGCGGCGGCGGTGGAGCCGGTGGCGCTGCTGGCCAGCGGCTTATATTTATCGTGCCCCACCCAGACAAAGGCCGAGTAATAGGGCGTCAGGCCGCCGAAGGACACGCCTACGTTTTCGGAGTTGGTGCCGGTTTTACCGGCCACCGTCATGCCGCTTATCTTGGCGCGGGTGCCGGTGCCGCCCTGCACCGCGTCGACGAGGATATCGGTCATCAGATAGGCGGCGGCGGGCTTGAACACCTGCGTGCGCGTGCGCAGGTTCTCGGCGTCCAGCAGCACCTTGCCGTGGCTGTCGGTCACCTTGGTAAAGGAGAAGGCCTCCACATACTCGCCGGCGTTGCCCAGCGTGCCGTAGGCCACCGCCATTTCCAGCGGCGAGATACCCGACGTGCCCAGCGCCAGGCCGGCGCCGTCTTCGTTAACGCCTTGGGTGACACCCATGGCGCGCAGATAGTCCATCGATGTATTGACGCCCACGTTATCCAGCAGCGTGCGGGCGGCCACGACGTTGAGCGATTTTTTAACGGCTTCGCGCAGCGAGATAAGGCCGGTAAAGCCGCCGCCGCCGTAGTTGTTGGGGTAGCCGTTGCCGCTGTTCCAGCCTTCGATGGGCACCGGCGCGTTGAGGGCCGGCGTAGCCGGCGAAAGGCCCAGGTCCAGCGCCGGCGTGTATACGGCCAGCGGCTTGATGGACGAACCCACCGGCATATGCGACTGATACGCGCGGTTGAGCGTCATACGGGCGGTGGGCTGGCTACGGCCGCCCACGATGGCCTTAAGCTGCCCGGTGTGGTAATCGTACACGACCGCCGCCGCCTGGGGCTGTTCGATGCGGGTAAAACTGCTGCCCGATGTGCTGTCCACCGTGTACTTATCCTGCGAATAGCGCATGCTGGGATATTTGGTCCACGTATACAGCGTATCTTCCACTGCCTTTTGCACGGTGGGGTCCACTGTGGTATAGATATGGTAGCCGCCGGTACGCAGCTCGTTGTGGATGCTTTGGCGGTTGGCGGCGGTATCCTCCAACTCGCGCTGCTGCAAAAAGCGCTGCACCACGTCCTGTATGACGTATTCGACGAAATAAGGCATGTCGTACATGGCCTTATACTCGCTGCGCTGTACGATGGATACATCGGCCTCCAGCGCCGCCTGGTATTCGTCCTTGCCGATGTAGCCGCACTCATACATGCGCATCAGCACCGTATCGGTGCGCCGGTCGGTCAAATCCATGCGGTTGCGGCTATAGGTGTTGGCCCGGGGGTCGTAGGTATAAGGGCTTTGGGTTAAGCCGGCCAGCATGGCGCATTCGCGCAGCGAAAGCTCCGAGAGGCCTTTGCCAAAATAGTCCTGCGCCGCCGCTTTGACGCCGTAGTTGGACTGGCCCAGCGGGATGGCGTTTAGGTATGCCTCGAGGATCTGATCCTTGTCGTATGTGGTCTCCAGCTGCAGCGCCAGCCAGGCTTCCTGGATTTTGCGCTTATACGTGCGCTCGGGCGAGAGCACCTGCAGC
>JAQVWW010000213.1 GCA_028709505.1 Eubacteriales bacterium | reverse complement strand
TCACGCAGTTACACGGCAAGGAGCGCGTGCGCGGAGTAACGGTGGCGGCGGTGGACGAACGGCTCAACCCCGTCCCCGGCCCCGAGGAATACGTGCCCTGCGACACGCTGCTGCTGTCGGTTGGCCTTATCCCCGAAAACGAGTTGACGACGATGGCCGGCATCGCCATGGACCCGGTGACCGGCGGCGCCGCGGTGGATCAGAACCGGCAGACGTCGGTGGAGGGCATCTTTGCCTGCGGCAACGTGCTGCACGTACACGACCTGGTGGACAATGTTTCCAGCGAAGCCGTCATTGCCGGGCGCGCCGCCGCCGCGTATGCGCGCGATGACGCGCAGGGCGCTGTCAAGGCGGTGTCGATGGCCCCCGGCGCCGGCGTGCGCTATACGGTACCGCAGCAACTGCGCCTGGGCGGCGAGTTGCCCGACGAGCTGGATATCTATTACCGCGTACGCGACGCGTACAAGCCGGCCACGCTGGAAGTGAAAGCCGACGGCCGCGTCATCCGCCGCGTCAAAAAGCAGATTATGACGCCGGGCGAGATGGAGAAGGTGCGCATCAAGACGGCGGATATCGCGTCGGCGGCGCAGATTGAGCTGAGCATTGTGGAGGCGTAAGCATGGAAAGAGAAATGATATGTATCGTATGCCCGGTGGGCTGCCGCATGAAAGTAGGCGGTTCAGGTGAAGACATCCGGGTGACCGGCAACGCCTGCAAACGCGGCGCGCGCTACGCCGTCAGCGAGTTTACCGATCCGCAGCGCACCGTCACGTCGTCGGTTTACGTCACCGGCGGCAATATGCCGCTGGTATCGGTGCGCACCGAGAAGACCGTCCCCAAGGCCAAGATATCCCAGGTGATGCAGGAGCTTAAGAAGCTCACCGTCGCCGCGCCGGTTAAAGTGGGCCAGGTTTTGCTGCACGATGCGGCCGGCACCGGCGTGGACATCATCGCCACCCGCGAAATTCGCGCCGAAAAATGACACAGGAAGAGCGTGGGCCGCGGCCGGCGCTCTTTTTGTAAGGAGGGTACGATGGAACTGACGGTACTGGGCAAATACGGCCCTTATCCGCCGGCGGGCGGCGCCTGTTCTGGCTATCTGCTGGACACCGGCGCGGGCAAGCTGCTGCTGGACTGCGGCAGCGGCGTGCTCAGCCGGCTGATGGCGCTGGGCGGGCCGGGGATATTGGACGGCGTTGTGCTAAGCCATCTGCATTTTGACCATATGTCCGATCTGCTGCCCATGGTATATGCCTCCCAGTTTGCGGCGATTTCGCCCATTGCACTCTACCTGCCGGCGGAGCCTGCCGCAATCTGCGGCTTGCTGCGCCAAAGCGGCGCGTATGGCGTGCACATTCTGGAGACGGATGGCCAATGGACCGTCGCCGGAGCGCGGATGCGCGTCCATCCTGCGGCCCATCCGGCGCCCGGCTACGCGCTGCGGCTGGAGAAGGACGGCAAAGCGTTCGTGTATTCCGGCGATACCAACCAATGCCCGGGGCTGGCTGAATTTTGCCGGGGGGCCGACCTGCTGCTGTGCGACGGCTGCTTTACACAGGCGCAGTGGGCGGCGGATAAGCCGCACCTGTCCGCCGAAAAAGCGGCGCGGCTGGCCGCGCAGGCCGGCGTAAAAAAGCTGGTGCTGACGCACGTGACGCCGGGTTGCGACGAGGCGCTGCTGCTGGCCGAAGCCCGGCAGGCCTGGCCGGCCGGCGATATCGTGCCGGCGCGCGAAGCGCAAAGTTGGAACATCTGATGCAAGGGGCGGCGCAGCACCGGGGCAACGAGCCGTGGCAGAAGCGCCGCCTTCTTTCGTTGTCGCTGTGGCTGGGCATCGGCGTATGGCTCGGGCGCTTTTTCGGCCATGCGCCGGCGCTGGGCTGGGCGCTGGTGGGCGTGGCGGCGCTGTTGTACGCCGCGCTTTTTTTCTGGAAGCTGCCCCGGCGCAACGCGGCGCTGTTTGGCTGCTTTGCGTTGGGTGTGGCACTGATGTGCACCGCTTATCCCGCCTGGGCCGACGACCCGTGGATACCCGACGGCGCGGTGCAGGTGAGCGGCACCATCGCCGAAATTGGCCAGGGCGGTGAGCGCTATACGCCGCTGGTGCTGCGCGACGTAACGCTGGGCCAAGGCAAAACGCCGATAAGCGGCGGCGTGCGCGTACTGGACACGACGCAAACGCAGCGCTTTGTAGCCGGGCAGCGCATCAGCTTCAGCGGTACGCTCTCTATGCTGGCCAAAGGAGCGTTTCTCGGAGATTATGATCAGTATTCGTATGGAATAATAGAAAATATACGTTTTGTTTCTTATGCGCAGCAGATAACCGTAGAGACTACGGCAGTGGAAAACCACAGCCTTACGCTGCGGCTGCGCCGATGGGTGGCCGACGCCGTGCTGGGTAACCTGCCCTGGCGCACCGCCGCCGTCACCTACGCGCTGCTGTGCGGCGATCAGTCCTATCTGGACGTTGCGCTGCTGGAGGCTGTGCGCCGCGCCGGCGTGCTGCACCTTTTGGTGGTGTCGGGCATGCACATATCGGTTAGCGCCGGCGGCTCGTATGCGCTGCTGCGCCGCGTGCGCGCGCCCAAATGGTGTGCCGGCGCTGTGGCGCTTGCGGTGATGTGCTTTTACGTGCTCATCACCGGCTGGACGGCGTCGGTGGCCCGGGCGGTCATCATGTGGTGCGTGTGGATGCTGGGGCAGCTCTCGGGCCGCCGGTACGACGCGCCCAGCGGGCTGGCTGCCGCATTTTTCCTGTCGATGATGCTCGCCCCGATGGATCTGTTCCGGCTGGGCTTCCAGCTTTCGTACGCCGCCACCGGTGCGATTCTGTTTTTGCTGCCGGCGCTGCACAAAAGGCCTACCCGCTGGCCGGCGGCCAATGGCTTATTGACTTCGCTGGCCATGTCGCTGTGCGCCGGCGTAGGCACGCTGCCGTTTTTGATGGCGGGCTTTGGCCAGGTATCGCTGCTGGCTCCGCTTATCAATCTGCTGGCCGCGCCGGTGGCCATGGCGCTGCTGGCGGTGGGCGCGTTGCTGGCGGCGGCGGGCGGGTGGACGGTCTTTGCCCAAGGCGTGGGCACCCTGACCGGATGGGTGGCCGAGCCGGCGCTTACCTGGGTGGCCGGGCAGCGCTTTGACGTTGTGTATACGGCGCCGCCGGCGCTGGGGATGGCGGTGGTGCTGCTGGCGCTGTTGGCATTGCTTTCGCCCAAAGTCGCCGATTTTCCCCGGCGGTATCGCCGCGCCGCCGCCGTGCTGGCGGCTGTGCTGACGGTGCTGTTGTTGTTGCCGGTCAACGCTTCCTGTCAGTATCCGCAGGCGGCTACTGTGATAAGCGAAAAGAACGCCGTCAGCGTGGCTTGGCGCAACCGCGCAAAGGCCTATGTGCTGTGTGCCGGCGACGGGCAAAATGCCGCGGCCTTTGCTCAGCGCGCCTATGGCGGGCGGGTGGAAGGGCTGCTGGTCGTCGGCAGGGAGCCGCCCGGTGGGCAGATTTTGGCGGATTTCGATGGGATGGACATCGGCACGCTGTACGTGCCCGCCGCCTGGCTGGCCGAGCAGGAGTATGTGGACATCCTGTTTGCCGCCCAAAAGCGCGGG
>JAQVWW010000212.1:886-3604 GCA_028709505.1 Eubacteriales bacterium | reverse complement strand
CAATGCTCAGCTGCGTGTCGTAGACAAACTTTGGCTGGGTATCGCCGGCGGCCTGCATAACGGCGCGGGCCAACCCCAACGCACCCTGCCCGCCATGGGCCCAGGCGGTGCAGCGCTCCACCGGCACACCGGCGGCAGCGCAGGCATCGGCCACGCACTGCTGCTCCGCGTCGGTATCGGCGGCAAAGGCGTTGATGGCCACCACCACCGGCAGGCCCAGGCTTTTGATGTTGTCGATATGGTGCGTCAGATTCCCCAACCCGCGCTTTACCGCGTCCACGTCGGGTGCGTTCAGCTGCTCCTTTTCGACGCCGCCATGGTACTTCAGCGCCCGTATCGTAGCCACCAGCACCACCGCCTGGGGCCAGATGCCGCTCATGCGGCATTTGATATCGAAAAACTTTTCGGCGCCCAGGTCGGCGCCAAAGCCCGCCTCGGTCACCACCCAGTCGGCACAACCCAGCGCCGTTTTGGTGGCGATGACAGTATTGCAGCCGTGGGCAATGTTGGCAAAGGGGCCGCCATGCACAAAGGCCGGCGCGCCTTCCAGCGTCTGCACCAGGTTGGGCAGCAGCGCATCCTTGAGCAGCGCCGTCATGGCGCCCTGGGCACCCAGCATAGCGGCGGTCACCGCCTTGCCCTGGGTGTCGTAGGCCACGACGATGTTGCCTAGCCGGCGCTTTAAATCGACCAGGTCCTGGGCCAAACACAGCACGGCCATCACTTCGGACGCGGCGGTGATATCAAAGCCGTCGTCGCGCTCGACCCCTTTATTGCCGCCGCCCACGCCGCTGCGCACCGCCCGCAGCTGGCGGTCGTTCATGTCCATCACGCGTTTGAAGGCGATATTGTCCAAGTCGATATGCAACGCGTTGCCCTGGAAGATATGGTTGTCCAGCAGCGCGCACAGCAGGTTATGCGCCGCCGTCACCGCGTGGATATCGCCGGTGAAGTGCAGGTTCAGCTCCTCCATCGGCACCACCTGCGCATAGCCGCCGCCGGCTGCGCCGCCTTTTACGCCAAATACCGGGCCTAAAGAAGGCTCGCGCAGCGCCAGCGCCGCGTTGACGCCCAGCGCGCGCAGGCCGTCGCATAAGCCAATGGATGTGGTGGTCTTGCCTTCGCCGGCCGGCGTGGGGCTGATGGCAGTTACCAGCACCAGCTTGGCTTTGGGCGCTTGCATCAGCCTTCGTACGGTGCTCCATTGTATCTTGGCTTTGCTTTTCCCGTACGGAATCAGCGCATCCTGGTCAATACCCAGCCGGGCGGCAATCTCGCCGATGGGCTTAAGAGAGGCGGCCTGGGCAATCTTCAAATCCACGTTCATCTATCAATCCTCTTTAAAAAATACCGGTGTATGGCCACACCGGCAAAATACCCTCGCGGCCCGTAAGCCGTCGGGTGCGTTTCACTTGTATCTTTCGCTTAGGCGGGCTAGATATCCAGCCTGTCCACGTGCTCGGGCGGCTCGACAAAGTCGTCCAGGCCGTCGGTCACAATAAAGGGTACCGACGACTCGTCGTACTCCATCAACATCTCGGCCTCTTCAAAGATGGAGATGTTGCCGATGGCCAGTTTGGATACCGCCTCGCGCACATCGGCAAACTCTTTTAGCTTTAGGTGGTTGAGCACGCGTTCCAGCATTTTAATATCTTCGACGATGGCAATGAACAGTTCGTCGGGCAGCGCCACCGTATAGTCCTCTACCATAAAAGGCTCGCCGGGCTGCAGGCGAAAGCGGAACTCTTCCTCGTCCTCGGGCTCCAGCGTCACGTAATTCGGGTCATAAAAGCTGGGATGAAGCCGCTGGAACACGGCGATGCTGGGCCCGCCGGACAGCCAAGGCGCTTTGCCGCGTATCCCGCCACTCAACGGCACCATGGCCACCACGTCGCCCATGCTCTCGGCCTCTTTGTAGCCTTTTACCAGCGAATATTCAAAAAGCTCAAATCTTCTTTCCAGGTTGCGCACCATGGCGCGCAGCATGCGCCCGGGCAGGATATCGGTAGAAGCCGGCGCCGTAATCAGGCTGGCCCCCGGTTCCATTTGAAATGTGCATTTTTCCATCATACCCACCTATACGGTTCTTTATAACGTAAGCAGTACTAGGTTATTATGATATCATTGAAAAGCGCCCAGCGCAAGGTTTTACAGCGAATTCCTCGGCCTGGCCCTGCTTTTCGCAGCAAATCAATCCTGCTGCCACTGCGCCAGATACGCGCCGGCCGATCGGTTCATTTCCCGGGTAAAGCTGCTGTCGTATTTGCGGCGATAAATGGCGGCCACCGCCGTGTCAAAGGCGGCATCTTGCCGGCCATTGGCGGCGAAATACTGGGTAAATCCCTGCTGAAACGCCGCGTCGGCCGGCTGATGGTAGCCGTTTTCCATGACGATACACTCTTTTTCAAACCGGCAGGGCTTCTTGCGGGCTTTTTGCTGGTCGGTGGCGTGGCCGATACACAGCATGGCGACAGGCAGCACGTAATCGGGCAGATACAGCAATTCGCGGTGCGTCTCCACCTGCTCGAGAATATCACCGATGTAACACGAGCCTAATCCCAGCGCTTCGGCGGCCACTACGGCATTCTGGGCGGCGATGAGGGCATCGGCGCAGCACAGCAGCATGTCTCCCGGCCCGGGTTTACGTGCCTGGCCATCGGTAACCATGGCAAACGCGCGGTACCAGCGGGCGTAATCGGCGGCAAAGATGAGCACCAG
>JAQVWW010000212.1:0-876 GCA_028709505.1 Eubacteriales bacterium | reverse complement strand
GTGACGGCCAGCTTATCCTTGACGGCCTGGTCGGTGATGTCCAAAATGCTGTAGAGCATCATGTTCCCGGCGGTGGGCGCCTGCATAGCCGCCTGCAGGATGGTCTCTTTGTCAGCGGCCGATACGGGCTGGCGGGTATAGACGCGGACCGACTTGCGGGCATAAAGCTGTTCAATGGTATTCATCGTTGTACCTCACAAAATGTGTATGGCGGGCCGGACGGGTTCCGGCCGAATATCTATCCTGCCGCTTATTGCAGGCCTATCGGTATGCTTTCCACCCGAACCGGGCGGGTTGCCACGATTGCCGGCGGCGCGGCAACCGCCGCAGCGATTACGCCGCGTAGCAACTGCCCCAAACCAGCCCAGTGCTGGCGCGGCCTGTTGGCCGCGTAGCATGTGCCCCAAACCAGCCAAGTGCTGGCGCGGCGCAAGCGCCGCATAGCGACTGCCCCAAACCAGCCCAGTGCTGGCGCGGCGCAGGCGCCGCGTAGCATGTGCCCCAAACCAGCCAAGTGCTGGCGCGGCGCAAGCGCCGCATAGCGACTGCCCCAAACCAGCCCAGTGCTGGCGCGGCCTGTTGGCCGCGTAGCAACCAATCTTGATTCCGTATTTTGGGGGACGCGTTTCAAATCCTCGGTTTTGCCGGCGGATAAAAACATTATACCATATCCGTTTGCATCAAAAAAACAAATGTAGTAAGATAAGCAAGGGCCTTCGGGCCGGAAAAGGGGTATACCATGAGAACCACCGAGGAAAACCGACTGGCGCTGCTCATTGACGCCGACAATGTTTCCTATAAATACATTAAATATATTATGACCGAGGTGGCCAACTACGGCACACCCACCTACAAGCGCATCTATGGCGACTGGAC
>JAQVWW010000211.1 GCA_028709505.1 Eubacteriales bacterium | reverse complement strand
GCTCAACCGCACCTATGCAAAAGCCCAGGCGCTGGCCGACGAACTGAACCAAGCCGGCGGCGACGCGCTGGCTGTGGGCTGCGACGTCACCAGCCAGGCGGCGCTGGAGCAGGCGCGGGACGAAATTCTGGCGCGCTTTGGCCGCATTGACGTGCTCATCAACGGCGCCGGCGGCAACCAGCCGGCGGCCACCGCGTCGGACGAGCGGTCGTTCTTCGCGCTGGAGGGCGACGCGCTGCGCGGCGTGATGGACTTAAACTTCATGGGCACGCTGCTGCCCAGCCAGGTGTTCGGCCGCGTGATGGCCGACCGGAAAAGCGGCAGCATCATCAACATCGCGTCGATGGCCGGCATCAGGCCGCTGACCCGCGTGGGTGGCTACGGCGCCGCTAAGGCCGCTGTCATCAACCTGACCCAGTGGCTGGCCACGTGGTTTGCCCGCAACATCTCGGCGCAAATCCGCGTCAACGCCATCGCGCCGGGGTTCTTCCTCACCGAGCAGAACCGCTTTTTGATGACCGACAAAGAGACCGGCGAGCCCACGCCGCGCGGCCGGCACATTCTTTCGCAGACGCCGATGCAGCGCTACGGCACGCCCGAGGAGCTGGTGGGCACGGTGGTGTATCTGGCCAGCGACGCGTCGCGGTTTGTCACCGGCGCGTGCATCCCGGTGGACGGCGGCTTTGCCGCATTTAGCATTTAATATGAAAACCATTGCTTTGACCGACCAACATAAGAGCATCGACGCCCAGCGCCAGGCGCAGGCGCTGGAGAGTCTGCTTTCGGGACGGCGGCTGTCGCGCGTGCTGCTCATCCCGCCAGACAGCACCCGGTCCCACTCGATGGTGGGGCCGATGGTCAACTGGTTGTACCACCGCTTGACGCCTGCTTGCCACGTCGACATTCTGCCGGCGGTGGGCAGCCACCACGCCATGTCCCAAAAGCAGCTTAGCGCCATGTTCGGCGACATCCCGCCGGCGGCTTTTTTGGTTCACGACTGGCGTAACGACCTGATGGATATCGGAACGGTGCCGGCCGATGAGGTGTCCCGCATATCCGCCGGGCGGTTCAACGAACCGTTTCCGGTGCAGGTCAGCCGGCATTTAAACAAAGACTACGACCTGATTGTATCGCTGGGCCAGGTGGTGCCCCACGAGGTGGCCGGCATGGCCAACCACGCCAAGAACATTCTGGTGGGCGTGGGCGGCGCCGATATGATTCACCGCACGCACTGGTTGGGCGCCGTCTGCGGCATGGAGGCCGCCATGGGTGAGGATCACGCGCCGGCGCGGCAAGTGTTCGATTATGCCGCCGCCCATTTTTTGCAGCAATATCCCATCGTGTACGTGCTGACGGTGGTCACGCAGCAGCAGGGCGAGGATTGCTTACATGGCCTGTTCATCGGCGATGAACGCGACGCGTTGGAAGCGGCCATCGCGCTAAGCCAGAAACGAAACGTATTTTATTTGGAAAAGCCTGCCAAAAAGGTGGTTTGCTATCTGGAGAGCGACGAGTTCACCAGCACCTGGGTGGGGAATAAGGCCATTTATCGCACCCGGCTGGCGGTGGCCGACGGCGGCACGCTGGTGGTGCTGGCGCCGGGCGTCAACACTTTTGGCGAGGATCCGGTGCTGGATGGGCTGATCCGCAAATATGGCTATCGCGGCACGCCCCATACGCTGAAAATGGCGGCGGAAAACGCCGACCTGGCCGAGAACCTTTCGGCGGCGGCCCATTTGATACACGGCTCGTCCGAAGGGAGATTCCGCATCGTGTATGCCGCCGGAGAGCTGACGCGCGCCGAAGTAGAGGCGGTGGGTTTTGACTATCTGCCCTACGGCGAGGCCGCGGCGCTGTATCCGCCCCAGGCGCTGCGCGAAGGGTACCAGACGCATGGCGGCGAGGAAATCTATTTTATCTCCAACCCGGCGTTGGGGCTGTGGAAAGTCGAAAATAAAACCGTGTAATGTTCTAAAAAATACAGGGCATACTATTGCTAAACATAACCAAAGGAGTACTGGATATGGTAGTGATGGATAAAGTGGCCCTGGCTCTCATCATCATCGGCGCGCTGAACTGGCTGTCGATAGGACTGTTCCGCTTGGACTTTGTAGCGGCCATTTTTGGCGGCCAGGCCGAGATGGGCAGCCGCATTGTATATTCGCTGGTGGGCATTGCCGGGTTATGGTGCATTACGCTGCTGTTTAAACGGTGGAAGCGCGAAGATTAAACGCATACGCACGACTTTTTTGCCGAGAGAAGGCTGCCAAAGCAGGGCTTGGAATTGTTTTGGCAGCCTTCTTTTTATGTGGGTGCGGCGTACCCGGCAGGCACACGGCCCGGGCGCCGGCGCGGCCGCGGGTAGGTGGCCGCGCCCAGATGGTGGGAAAGGGCGATACGAAGCCGCAATTACAACTTTTTTTCATTTTAGATCGCAGCGGAAACAGTATGCCGGATCTGACGCGGCGGGCAAGCTTTATGTTGCCCACAAGCCTCGTTTTGCCGGCTACAATTTTATGTGCCGCCGCCGTGTATGGTTTTTGCGTCGGCGCTGCATATCTGCTATAATACAGCAGTTAATAATCTGTAAAGCTCATAGCGGCTTTACCGGGGGAGAGACATATGGACAAGGACGATAAAGGCCTGGGCGGGCCGGCCAATCCAGAGGAAGCCGCGCCGATTGCGCAGCAGGACACTGCGGCGGAAAACTCCACGCAGGACGGCAAAAAACGCCGGCCTATGCGCTTAAAAAAGAAGATTTGGCTGGCTGTGGCGGCGCTGCTGGGCGTGGCCGCCGTCTGCGGCGGCGTTGCGCTGTATCGCATCTTCTTTGATCAGGCGGCGCTGTTTGCGTCGGCCACCGCCACAGCGCGGCCCACCGCCACGCCGGCGCCCACGCCCACGCCGCGCAAAACGCTGGGGCCCGACGCCGATATCCAAGACGACGGTGGTAACGCGCTGCAGCAGATGGAGCAGCTGGCCGACACATCGACGATGAAAAACATCGTAAACGTACTGCTCATCGGCGTGGATTACGCCCAGGAGCGCGATACGTGGCAGAAAGACTTCAACTCCGACGTCATGATGATACTGGCCATGAACTTTGACGAGAATACAGTGGACATGATATCTGTTCCCCGCGATACGCACGCCAAGATTGCCAACACCGACGGCATCTATAAACTCAACTCGGCGCTGACGTTGGGCGGCGGCATAAACGACGCCGGTTTTATGAACGTCTGCGACAGCGTGGAGTGGGAACTGGGCGGCGTGCCGGTGGACTATTACATTGCCGTCACGATGCCGGTGGTCAAGGAACTGACCGATGCCATCGGCGGCGTCGATTTCTATGTGGACGTGCCCATCACCATACAGGGCCGCAGCATGGACGTGGGCTATCAGCATTTAAACGGGCAACAGGTGCTGGATTACTGCCGCGCCCGCAAAAACATGGACGAATCCGGCGACTTAAACCGAGTCAACCGGCAAAAGAAGATGCTGCTGGCGGTGTTTGAAAAGCTGCAGCGCTCCACACAGATCTTTGACGTGCCCGAGCTGCTGCTGTCGATGCAGGGCAAAGTATACACGAACCTGAATCTCAATCA
>JAQVWW010000210.1 GCA_028709505.1 Eubacteriales bacterium | reverse complement strand
GGCCTGGGCGGCGGCCATGACGAGCGCGAGCAGACCCTCAACCAGCTGCTGGTGGAAATGGACGGCTTTGCCGTCAACGAAGGCATCATCATACTGGCCGCCACCAACCGCCCGGACATTTTGGACCCGGCGCTGCTGCGCCCGGGCCGGTTTGACCGCCGCGTGACGGTGGGATACCCCGATGTCAAGGGGCGGGAAGCCATTTTGCGCATCCATTCCCGCGGCAAGCCGCTGGCCGACGACGTCAAACTGGAAGAGATCGCCCGCATGACGGTGTGGTTCACGCCGGCGGATCTGGAAAACGTGCTCAACGAAGCGGCCATTCTGGCCGCCCGCCGCAACGCCCAGAAGATTTCCCGCGACGTCATCACCGAGGCCATCACCCGCGTGCAGATGGGCCCTGAAAAGCGCAGCCGCAAGGTGACCGATAACGATCGCCGGCTGGTGGCCATCCACGAGGCCGGCCATGCGCTGGTGGCCACGCTGATGCCCATGTGTGACCCGGTTAAAGAAGTGTCCATCATTCCCCGCGGCAGCGCCGGCGGCTATACGCAGACGCTGGCCGAGGAGGATACGGATTTTGTCTCCAGCAACAAGCTCAAGGACAACCTTGCCATGATTATGGGCGGCCACGTGGCCGAGCGGGTGCTGCTGGGCGACGTTTCCACCGGCGCGTCGTCGGACTTGCAGCGGGCCACCGAAATCGCCCGGCGCATGATTACCGAATACGGTATGTCCAGCGAAATTGGCCCCATCTATATGGGCGGCGACAAGGAAGTGTTCATCGGCCGCGACTACGGCCACACGCGCAACACGTCCGAGGCGCTGGCCGCCAAGGTGGACGCCGAGATGAAGGCGATGCTGACACAAGCCCAGAAGCGTGCCGAAGAAGCGCTGCGTAACAACATGGATAAGCTGCAGGCCATCATCGACGTGCTGCTGAAAAAGGAAAAGATCGACGGCGAGGAGTTCCGCCGCATCGTGACCCGCGATGGTTTTCTGGTACGCAACCAAAACATCGGCGGCGAGCTGGCCGGTGAACCGGTATAAAGACAACCCGCAAAACGATGGGCCGCGCCTTTGGGCGCGGCCTTTTTATGTGGGCTTTTCTCGGAGCCTCGGCTGGCACATCCATCCCGCAAGGGACGTGGGCCTTGCCCAGCCTATCGCAAAGGGGAACAGATGCAGACAGAGGGTGCGCAGGTGAGACGACATTTTCTGAAAGGGCTGCGCCTGGTTCACCCCGCAACAGGATTGGCCTTTATCCCCTCGCGAAGGGAAACGGACCAAGAGAGGGGGTGTACGGGTGACGCGGCATTTTATGGAGGGTGCTGCTTTCCGGCTGTGCCGCAACAGCCCAGGTTTTTGCAGATTTCATCGCGCAGGGGAGACAGGTGCGCGTGGGTGACGAGTGATGCGGCATCTTTTAAAAGGCGCTGCTCCTAATCCGCCGCGCAACCGACGGGCCTTTATCCCATGGCGACGGGCGAGCGCCTTGCTTTTTAGGCTTTGGACCCACCACGCAGCGGGTATATCCCCCGTCAATTTGCCATGAAAAGGGGCCGAAAGTAAAAAACGCAAGCGCGCGGCGTAGGGTTTATTGCCGGGGTGCTTTTGGTGGAGTCGGCTGCGCAGGCGGCGGCAACCTGCCGGGCAACTTCACCGGGCCTTCTATGCTTCCACCGCTGAATTGTAAACCTATAAATAATTAGTGGTTTACAATAGGCGGCGCGTATGGCATAATAAGCAAAACCAAACGAACAAGCGGGGGGGCACGCAATGAAATTGACCGTACGGGATGTAACCTTCGCGGCGCTGTTTGCGGCGTTGGTGGCGGCGGGTGCCTATCTGACGATACCGCTGCCCTATCTGCCGCTGACGCTGCAGACGTTTTTTGTCATGACCGCCGGGCTGTTGCTGGGGGCCAAACGCGGCATGCTGGCGCTGGGCGTCTATATTTTGCTGGGGCTTACCGGCCTGCCGGTGTTCGCCGGCGGGCGGGGCGGTATCGCCAGCGTGGTCATGCCATCGTTTGGATACCTGCTGGGCATGTTGGCGGCGGCCGGCGTGATGGGCCGTCTGGCAGCGCGACGCGACGCCGGCTTCTGGCGGCTGCTGGCGACGGCGCTGGTCGGCACGGCCGTCATCTATCTGGTGGGTTTACCTTACATGTACGGCGTGTACCGCTGGTATCTGGGGCAGGACAAACCGCTTTCGTGGGTGCTCTATTATGGCTTTGCCACCAGCATCCTGCCGGATTTGGTCAAATGTGTGCTGGCGGCGGCGCTGTGCGCGCGGCTTAAACGGGTGCTGCCGGCGGCATAACCCGGCCCTGCGGTGCATACACATGCATCACAAGGGGGTGCGCACTATGGCAAATTCATCAGATATCCGTAAAAAGGAGGTCATTGATATTACCAACGGCCGCCGGTTGGGGCTCATCAGCGATATGAACTTCTCGCCCGACGGCCGCATCAGCAGCATTTCGGTGCCCGGGCCTTTCAGCTTTGCCGGGCTTATCCACCCCGGCAGGGGAGATATCTCTATCCCGTGGGATCGCATCGTCAAAATTGGCGAAGATGTGATACTGGTGGAGGCCGGCACCCTCGATTAGCGGGGGTGCCTTTTTGTTGCGGTTATGGTACAATTATCCCATCTGCAACCCGCCGCGCCGGCATAGGCGCCGCGTAAGTCGCCCCGGCGACGCAACATCATTACCAACCGCGCAGGCAAGGAGAGTCACCAATGAAATGTATCTTCTGTAACAGCACCGACAGCAAGGTGGTGGACTCCCGCCCCACCGAGGATGGGTGCTCCATCCGCCGACGCAGAGAATGCGTCGTATGCGGCAAGCGCTTTACCACTTACGAAAAAGTCGAAAGCCCCATGGTGCTGGTGGTCAAAAAAGACGGCCGCCGCGAGGCGTTTAACGTCAATAAGATCCGCCATAGCCTGGTCAAGGCCTGCGAAAAGCGCACGGTGGGCATGGATCAGATCGACGCCGTTACGGATCGCATCGAGCGGCGCGTGTACAATACGCTGGATCAGGAGATCTCCAGCCGCGAACTGGGCGAGATGGTGATGGACGAGCTAAAGTCGCTGGATCAGGTGGCCTATGTGCGCTTTGCATCGGTATATCGGCAGTTTAAGGACATTAACACGTTCCGCGACGAGCTGAACAAGCTGCTGCATGATTGATTCCGCCGCGTTTGTTAAAAAAGAAAAGGACGGTGTGGCCTATTATGCCATACCGTTTTTGGACGATATGGGGCTGGTGACCACGGCCTTTTCCACGCGTCACGGCGGCGTCAGCACCGGCGAGACGGCGCGGATGAACCTGGGCATGTACCGCAAGGATACCCGCGAGAACGTCCGCGAGAACTACCGGCGGCTGTTTTCCGCCGCCGGGCTTGACCCGCACAAGGCGGTGCTCAGCCGCCAGGTGCACGGCACCGATTACCTGCTGGCCGGGCCCGAACGCCACGGCCTGGGCCTGTGGGACGACAGCCGCGTCAGCGCCGCCGACGCGCTGCTGTGCGCACACCCCGGCACGGCGCTGGTCAAGCACAGTGCCGACTGCGCCTCCCTCTTTGTGTTGGATCCGGTGCATAAGGCCATTGCGCTGGCCCATTCG
>JAQVWW010000209.1 GCA_028709505.1 Eubacteriales bacterium | reverse complement strand
TACGCCCTGCCCGGCCAAGATGACGTCCACCCGCAACCCCATCGGCCTGTCCAAGTCGTATGTAGACGGTGCCATCTCCATTTTGGAAGTCTACGGTCTGCTATCGGCCAATATGAAGCGGGCGGATCTAAAGTTTACCGGCGCGCACGCTTCGCTCAAAGGCGTAGGCTGGGCGGCGTCGGGCGGCGAGGTCTGCGCGGTAGGCAACGAAAGCTCGCTGGCGGTGGACGGCATCCACGAGGTCATCCGGGTGCTGGAAGAGATTGAAAACGGCAAGCTGCCCAACCTGTGCTACTTTGAAGGCCTGGCCTGCCAGGGCGGGTGCATGGGCGGGCCGCTGACATTTGAAAACCCTTATGTGGCAAAAAACCGGCTGCGTACGCTGATGGCGTTGGGCGAGCGGCAGGAGGAGATCGTTTTAAGCCCCGAAGAGCTGCGCCAGGACGTACGCTTTACCGTGCCCATCAGGGAGCAACCGGCGCTCAAGCTGGACGATAACATCACCAAAGCCATGTACCTGCTGGAGAATATTGAGAAAATTACGGCGCAGTTGCCGGGGATGGACTGCGGCTCCTGCGGCGCGCCCACGTGCCGCGCGCTGGCCGAGGATATCGTGCTGGGCAACGCGTCCGAGATGGACTGCGTCTTCCGTTTAAAGGAACGGGTGAAAAAATTGGCCCAGCAGATGGTGGATTTGAGCAATATGAGAAAATAAACCCGAAGGGAAACATGCATTATGACGGTAGAGGAACTGCTGCAACAGCCCCAAATTACGCTTTTAAATCCCGGCGTCACGCTGGATAAAGCCATATCCAACGGCATCTGCTGCGATCTGCTCAGTTGGGCGATGGCCAAGGGCCAAGAGGGCATGGCCTGGATCACCGTGCAGACGCATATGAACGTGGTGGCCGTGGCCACGTTGCACGATTTTGCCTGCATCATTCTCTCTGAGAACAACGTGATGCCCGACGATGTGCTGCAAAAGGCGTGCGCCGAAGGCATCGCGGTGCTGCAAAGCCCGCTGTCCTCCTACGCACTGTGTGGCCTGCTGTATGCCGGCGGCATCGGCCAATGAAGCTGGCCGCCGATCTGCACATTCATTCGTGCCTGTCGCCCTGCGCCGACGACAATATGACGCCGGGAAACATTGTGGCCATGGCGGCGCTCAAAGGGCTGGACGTCATCGCCATAGCCGACCATAACAGCGCCGGCAACCTGCGCAGCGCCGCTGCTGCCGCGGCCGACGCCGGCATGCTGCTGCTGCCGGCCATTGAGGCCAACACCCGCGAAGAGACGCACGTGCTGTGCTACTTTGAGACGCTGAGCCAGGCTGAGCAACTGGGCGAATGGCTGTACGAACGGCTGCCGCCGGTGCCCAACAGCAGCACGCTGTTCGGCAATCAGTTTTATATCGATATCGACGACGGCATTGTCGCATCGGAGCCGCGGCTGCTCATCAGCGCCGCCGATTGTTCCCTCGAAGAGCTGGTGGCTTTTACCCGCCGCTTGGGCGGTGTGGCGGTGCCCGCCCACGTGGATAAGCCCGCCAACAGCATTTTAACCAACCTGGGCTTTATTCCGCCGGATCTGCAGCTAAAAACAGTGGAAATACGCGGCGAACAGCCACCGGCCGGCTGCGAAGGTTATGCCTTTTTGCGCTCTTCGGATGCCCATACGCTGGGGGATATCCTAGAGCGCGTGTTTTTTATCGATGCGCAACAACGCGGCCTTTCGGCAATTATACGAGAAATTAGTCAATAATAGCCAAATGTATAACGCAATTTCGTTGACAATAATGAAAAAAAAATATAATATGAACAAGCTGGGTTTAAGTTTTACTTTTAAGTAATTGATATAAACTGCGCAAAGCACGGTTTACTGTTGCATTGGAGGTGTTTAAGAGTACGTGAATGATGTTGTAATACCATTGCTCGTCGGTTTGGGCTGCCTGGCAGTCGGCCTGGCGGGTGGATTTTTTGTAAGAAAATTGATTGCCGAAGCGCGAATTGGCCGCGCCGAAGACCGCGCCCAGGAGATTATTACCGAGGCGGAGATCAAAGCCGATGCGGCCCGTAAGGAATCTGAGCTGGAAGTTAAGGAAGAGTTAATACAGGCCCGTAACGAGCTGGATAAAGAGGTTCGTACGCGGCGGGCTGAGATGCAGCGCAACGAGCGGCGTATCCAGCAGCGGGAAGACACTGTGGATCGCAAAATGAGCGGTCTGGAAGCCAAAGAAGAGAGCCTGAACGCTGCCAAAGAGCGGCTAAAAGCCATTACCGAACAGACCGAAGATCTGTATCAAAAACAACTGGACGAATTGGAACGCATCTCTCAGCTATCGAGGGACGAAGCCCAGCAGCTGTTGCTCCAAAACGTCGAACGCGAAACCCGTCACGAGATGGCTGTGATGGTAAAGGATTTGGAGACCCAAGCCAAGGACGAAGCCGATAAGCGCGCCCGTGAGATCATAAGCGGCGCCATACAGCGCTGCGCCGGCGATCACGTGGCTGACAGCACTGTGTCGGTGGTTAACCTGCCCAACGACGAAATGAAAGGCCGCATCATTGGCCGCGAAGGGCGCAACATTCGTGCGCTGGAGACGGCCACCGGCATTGATTTTATCATTGACGACACGCCCGAGGCCGTCATCATATCGGGGTTTGACCCGGTACGGCGGGAAGTGGCCCGCATTTCGCTGGAACGCTTGATTGTGGACGGCCGCATTCACCCGGCCCGCATTGAAGAAATGGTGGCCAAGGCAAAAAAAGAAGTGGACCAGCAGATTCAGGAAGCCGGTGACGCCGCCATCTTCGACGTGGGCGTACACGGCCTGCATCAGGAGATCCATCGGCTTATCGGCCGGCTTAAGTTCCGTACCAGCTACGGGCAGAACGTCCTTAAGCATTCCATAGAGGTGGCTCATTTGGCCGGCCTTATGGCCGCCGAACTGGGCGCCGACGTGCGCCTGGCCAAGCGCGCCGGACTGCTGCACGACTTGGGCAAGGCCATTGATCACGAAGTGGAAGGCACCCACGTGCAGATAGGCGCCGACATTGCCAAGCGTTACCGCGAGAGCAACGACGTGGTTCACTGCATCATGGCGCACCACGGCGACGTGGAAGCCCAGACGGTGGAAGCCGTGCTGGTGCAGGCCGCCGATGCCATATCTGCCGGTCGCCCCGGCGCCCGCCGCGAGACACTGGAAAATTACATCAAACGTCTGCAGATGCTGGAGGATGTGGCAAACTCCTTTGAGGGCGTCGATAAGTCCTTTGCCATACAAGCCGGCCGCGAGGTGCGCATCATCGTCAAGCCCGAGATGGTCAATGACGAGGATACGGTGCTACTGGCTAAGGAGATTGCCAAAAAAGTCGAAAGCGAGCTGGATTATCCCGGGCAGATCAAGGTGCATGTCATCCGGGAACTGCGTAGCGTAGAGTACGCCAAATAGTATCATAAAACAAGGCCGCTGCGCGTCAGCGGCCTTTGTCATTTTCCCGCCTTTCTTGACGATAGCCGTCTTGGGTTTATACAATATTTCCAGAATATATAAAGGGGTGTTTCCATGCACGACATTTACGATAATCCGCTCATCACCCGCTATGCCAGCCGCGAAATGGCCCGGTTGTTCTCAG
>JAQVWW010000208.1 GCA_028709505.1 Eubacteriales bacterium | reverse complement strand
CAGGCAGCATAGGCCGATGCAGCCGCTGCCCAGTACCGCCGCCGTCTTGCCGGGACGGGCATCGCCCTGCCCCGCCGCGTGGAAGCCCACCGCCAGCGGCTCCACCAGCGCGCCTTCCAGCGTGGATATGTTATCGGGCAGCTTAAAGCACATGTCGGCGGGATGGGCCACATACTGACACAGCGTGCCCTGCACCGGCGGCGTGGCAAAAAAGATCACGTCGGGGCACAGATTGTACCGGCCGGTCTTGCAAAATTCACACTTGCCGCAGGTATAGCCCGGCTCCATCGTCACGCGATCGCCGACGGCAAAGCCGGCAACGCCGTCTCCCACCTCGGCCACGATGCCGGCGCTCTCATGCCCCAGCAGGAACGGATATTCCACCACATACCGGCCGATTTTGCCGTGCTGATAATAGTGCAGGTCCGACCCGCAAATGCCGGTGTGCTTGATCTGCACCAGCAGCTGTCCCGGACCGGCCTTGGGCTTGTCCATGTCGATCATTTCAATGTTTTCCAGCGCCGTCTGCGCCATGGCTTTCATTTTTTCTGCCATAATATTATCTGCTCCTTTCTATATGCGTATGGCCTGCCGGGCGTACCGGCTTAGACCACAATCATCCAAAACGCCAGCGTCAGCATCGAAAACAGCGTGCTACCCACTACCAGCGTGCCGGCAAAGTGCGGTTCGCAATCATATCGCGTGGCAAACAGCACCGTGTTTGTGGCGATGGGCATGCCCATGATGAGCACACTGGCCTTTACCACGTCCCGCGGCAAGTCAAAGAAGCTCAGCGCCGCCCACATCAGCGCCGGCAGCACCAGCAGCCTAAGCCCAATGGACAGCGGAATGTCTTTGTCGCTTAAGATGCCTTTTAGCTCTATCTCGGCAATCAGCGAGCCTATAATGATCATCGCCAGCGGCGTCGTCATATCGCCTACGCTTTGCAATACGGCGTTTATCTGCCCGGGCAGCCGCCACTGGGTTAAAAACAGCACCACACCGGCCACGCAGGCGATGAGCGCCGGCTGTAGTACGATGTTCTTCCACGTGGCGCCCTTTACGCCCATGATGGCCACGCCCAGCGTCCACGTGTATACGGTAAATACCAGCACGAAGATGGACGCGTACACGACGCCCACGTCGCCAAAGACGCCCTTGAACACCGGTATGCCCATAAAGCCGCAGTTGCTCAGCATAGCCGACAGCCACAGCACCTTACGCCGAGCTTCGGGCTTTTTACGCCATAGAAAATAGCCGATGACGGCGCTTGCGCCAAAGCCCGCCACGCCGATGACGGCCAGCTGCGCCATCTGCACCGCCAGCTGCTGCGAGTAGTCCATCTGGAACGCCAACAGCACCTGCATCGGCGTGCAAACGAGCAGCAACAGCTCCGAGAGCCGCGCCCGCGTGGCGGCGTCGATGATCTTGACACGGGCGGCCACAAAGCCCACGACGATGATAAGTATCAGGATGAGTACCTGGTTGAGCGCCGCTGCCATATCAGTACTCCCCCAGCTGCCCGCCGGCCTGCAGGTGCGCAAAGCCGCCCTGGCGCAGCGCTTCGTACAGCACGATGGCCACGGCGTTAGACAGGTTCAGCGATCGCGCGTCGCTTCGCATCGGGATGCGCACACAGCGATCGTAGCGCAGGCGCAGCAGTCCCTCGGGCAGCCCCTTTGTCTCGCGGCCGAATATGAGGTAGTCGCCGTCGGCAAAGGCCGCCTGCGCGTAATCCTTCTGTGCCTTGGTGCTCAAAAAAAAATAATTCCCGGGGTTTTTATCCTCAAAATCGGCAAAACTTTCGTATTGGCGGATATCCAGCAGATGCCAGTAGTCCAGCCCCGCCCGCTTTAGGTGCTTATCGTCCAGCAGGAAGCCCAACGGCCCCACCAGGTGCAGCACCGCGCCGGTGACGGCGCAGGTGCGGGCGATATTGCCGGTGTTTTGTGGTATCTCCGGCTCTACCAGTACGATGTGAAACGCCATGTTTTCTGCTCTTCTCTTGGGCCTTTACAGGCCGCATGGGTATCCCTGTGCCCTGCGGATGGGTAAAGCCCCATGGGTATTTACAAATGCATACCGGCGCAAAGCCCGGCCGTTGACCCGGCCGGGGTTCTGCGCCATATCCATTTTATCACGCTTTTGGATAAATTCCCAATACTAATTGGAGAACCGGCGACTACACCAGTTCCAGATGGAACTCCTTGTGCAGCGCCCGCAGCGCCGCGCGGGTCTGGCTGTCGTCCACCAGGCAGCTGATGTGCATGTGCGAGTCGGCGCTCTGCAGCACGGCAATGCCCTCCCGGGCCAGCGCCTGCATAATGCGCGCCGTCACGCCGGGCACGCCGTGCATGGCGCTGCCGATTGCCGATATTTTGCAGCAGCCGCGGCGCAGCGTGTAGAGCGTCTGCATGCCGTCCAGCGCGTCCTGGGCCTGCCCCAGCAGGCCTTGGTCGATGGTAAACACCATCTTCTCGGGGAAAATGTTGATTAAGTCGATGCTGATGCCCTGCAGCGCCAGCTGCTGCAGCACCGCCGCCTCTTCACCGGGCCTTTTCAGATCTACGGTAATCTGCGCGCGGTTTGCGTGGTGCGCCACGCTGACCAGCACGTCGCCCAGGCCCTCGTCGTTGTAATTGGAGATGCGAGTGCCCGGCTTTTCGTTGAACGTGTTGCGCACCACCAGCGGGATATTGCCGCGCATAGCCAGCTCCACCGCCTTGGGATGGATGACCTTGGCGCCGTTGTCGGCCATCTGGAACACCTCGGCGTAGCTGACGCCGCTCAATACCCGCGCCTCGGGCAGCAGCGCCGGATCGGCAGTCATAATGCCGTCCACGTCGGTGTAAATTTCGGTCATCTCGGCACGCAGCATCACGCCTAAGATGACCGCCGACGTATCGCTGCCGCCGCGGCCCAGCGTGGTAATCTCACCGTCGCGGGTGACTCCTTGAAAACCGGCCACCACCGGTATAATGCCCTCGGACAGCAGCGTGCGCAGTCGCTCGGGATCGGGCTTTAGCAGCGCGGCGCTGCCAAAGCGCCCGTCTGTGTAAATGCCGGCCTGCGCGCCGGTCAGCGCCCGGGCCGCATAGCCCTGGGCCTCCAGCATCGAGGCCACCACCGCCGCCGACAGAATTTCGCCGCAGGCCATGACCATGTCCTGCTCGCGGGCGTTCATATCGCCGCCGGCAGCCTCCTTCATAGCCTGTATCAGCGTATCGGTGGCGTAAGGTTCGCCCAGCCGGCCCATGGCCGATACCACCACCACCGGGTCGTATCCGCTCTTTTTAGCTTTAATAATTTTTGCTACGGCTTTTACCCGGTCTTCGCGACTACGCACCGAGGTGCCGCCAAATTTCTGTATAATGATTCGCATATCGCTTTGCGGCAAATGACAGCTTGCCACACCCTTCACTTTCTGATGGATTTCCCCGCGTGGCGGGTTTGCGCCGCCCGGCGGGGACATATGGCTTTACGCCCATCTATTTTATATCAATTATCCTGCCGATACAACACCGGCTGTAGTTGCTTTCCTTCCAGCGCCTGCTGGCAGGCGGGGATGAGCAGCTCCATCCTGGCCACCAGAGAGTTGGGCTTTCTCTGGGCGTCGTCCTGCTCGTAGGGCACAAAATAGACGTT
>JAQVWW010000207.1 GCA_028709505.1 Eubacteriales bacterium | reverse complement strand
ACTCCGGAGCAGGAACAGCACGGAGGAAGGTCTGAATCTTTTAATTTAAGGAGCAGTCAGTTCAAAATTTGTTTTATGGAGCAACAGCAAGCATCACCAGCCCCTCCAGCCCGGCTTCCAGCAGCAGCGGCGCATCCACCACCGCCACGGCCACCTGCTGTTGCCGCCAGCTGTGCAGCGTGCGCTGCAGCTCCCGGGTGACCAACGGGTGGACGATGGCATTAAGCTGCGCCCGCTTTTGCTCGTCGGCAAAGATGAGCTTACCCAGCCGGGCGCGCAGCAGATTGCCTTCCTCATCAAAAAATTCGTCGCCAAAGGCGGCGCGCACCGCCGCCGCGCCGTCCGAACCGGGCAGCACCGCCCTGCGGGCGGCCTTGTCCGCGTCCCAAACGCGGGCGCCCAACGATTTTAAATACCGCGATGCGGCGGATTTGCCGGTGGCAATGCCGCCGGTCAGCCCTATCACTACCATATGCGGATACTCTCCCTATTTTGCCTCATACCAGCTGTTTGCGCTGGACACGTCGGCCTGCAGCGGCACCTTCATCTGGGCCACGCCTTCCATAATGCGCTTGAGCATCTGCGCCACTTCGTCGGCCTCGCTCTTGACGGCGTCGATGATGAGTTCGTCGTGCACCTGCAGGATAAGGCGCGAACGATAGCCGCCGTCCAGCAGCGCCTGGTCCACCTTGACCATGGCCAGCTTGATGATATCGGCGGCGGTACCCTGTATGGGCGCGTTCATGGCCACCCGTTCGCCGAAGGAGCGCGTGTTATAGTTGGAGCTTTTCAGTTCGGGCAGCGGCCGGCGCCGGCCAAACAGCGTCGCCACATAGCCCTGCTCCCTGCCCTGCGTGACCATCCGCTTCATAAAGGCGTCCACGCCGGCGTAGGTCATCAAATACTTGTCGATATAGGCACGGGCCGTCTTACGGTCAATGCCCAGCTGGTTGGCCAGGCCAAAGTCGCTGATGCCGTAGACGATGCCGAAATTGACCGCCTTGGCCGCCGATCGCATCTGTGCCGTCACGTCGGCGGGGGCTACGCCAAACACCTCGGCCGCCGTCTGGCGGTGGATGTCGCCGCCGGCGCGAAACACCGCCTGCATGCCGGCGTCGTCGGCCATATGGGCCAATACGCGCAGTTCAATCTGCGAATAGTCGGCGTCCACCAGCACGTGGTCGGCGTCGCCGGCCACAAAGGCCTTGCGGATGAGCCGGCCCATATCGCTGCGCACCGGAATGTTCTGCAGGTTGGGCTCGCTGCTGGAGATGCGCCCGGTGGCCGTCAGCGCCTGGTTGAACGTCGTATGCACGCGGTCGCTCTGGGCCAGCGGCACCAGCGCGTCCACGTAGGTGCTCTTGAGTTTGGCCAGTTGCCGGTATTCGATGATCCAAGCTGCAATTTCATGCTTATCCAGCAGCTGCTCCAGCACCGAAATGTCGGTGGACCAGCCGCTTTTGGTCTTTTTGACCGCCGGCAGGCCCAGCCGCTCAAAAAGCACCTCGCCCAGCTGCTTGGGGGAGTTGATATTAAAAGGGCCGCCGGCGGCGTCCCAGATGCGCCGGGCCAGCTCTTCGATGCGCGTGTTAAAGTCGCCGCCCAGCTGCTGGAGCATGGCGGCGTCGACGCGAAAGCCGCGCCGCTCCATGTTATACAGCGTAAAGATGAGCGGGTGCTCGATGTCGTCGTACAGCTCGCGCATGCCCCGCTCTTCCAGCAGCGCACGCTGGGCATGGCTGATTTGCAGCAGCGCGCAGGCCGGCGCGTCCACGGCGCCGCCGCGGTAGCGCTGCAGAATGTCGTCCACGCCGTTGCCCTGCATGGGCTCCAGCAGGTACTCGCCTATCATCACGTCGAAGTGCGCATTGGCAAGCCCGATGCCGCGCTGATCCAGCAGCTTTAGCCACGCTTTGATGTCGTGCAGCACCTTGGGCGCGTCGCCCTGCAGCAGGCCGCCTACGGCGCGCAGCGCTTCGTCGGGGTCCAGCGCGTCGTCCAGCAGCGTCTGGCGCAGCGGCGCCTGGTATTCGGTATGCCCGTCGGACAGGTTCAGGCTGTCGGCGGCCAGCAGCACCGCCGTCTCGCCGCGCAGCGCGGCGGCAATTTCGATAAGCCGCGGGATATCGCGCACCACCTCTTTGGCCACCTGCGTCTGTGCCACGCTGGGCTGAACGTCGGGCACCAGCTTTTTGATGCGTGCCGCCAATGAGTTCATACCCAGCGACGCCACGGCGTCCAGCGCCCGGCCGTCAAAGCCGGCAAAGCCGTAGCGGCTTAAGCGCTCGTCGATGGGCGCCCGGGGCACGATGGTAGCCAGCCGCTTGGAAAATTCGGCCTGCTGCGTACCGGCGACCACTTTCTCGCCCAGCTTGCCCTTGATGTCCTGGGCGTGGGAGAGCACATTTTCCAGCGTGCCGTACTCACCCAGCAGTTTAAGCGCCGTCTTTTCTCCCACGCCGGCAATACCGGGAATGTTATCGGAGCTGTCGCCCATCAATCCCTTTAAGTCGGTGATTTTATCCGGCGTAAACCCATAAACCTGCATCAGATACTCCGGCGTGTACTCCACCGTCTCGGAGACGCCTTTTTGCGTCAGCACCACGGTGGTGTCGTCGCTGACCAGTTGCAGCGCGTCCTTATCGCCGGTAAATAAAAAGGCCTGCACGCCCTGCTCGGCGCACAGCCGCGATAGCGTGCCCAGGATGTCGTCGGCCTCGTAGGTTTCGGCCTCCAGGCTGGCGATACCCATCTGCGCAAGTACCGTGCGCAGCAGCGGAAACTGCGGGCGCAAGTCCTCGGGCGTGGCGCGCCGGCCGGCCTTATAGTCTTCATAGACCGCGTGGCGGAAGGTGGGGCCGTGCATGTCGAAGGCCACCGCCAGCATGTCCGGCGCGTAATCCTGCACGATACGGATGAGCATGCCCAAAAAGCCATATACGGCGTTGGTGGGTTGCCCATCAGGGCCGTTCATCGGCGGCAGCGCGTAAAACGCCCGGTGCATCAGGCTGTTTCCATCAATGGCGCAAAGCCGTTTGCGCATGAGATTCCTCCCTATATCGCCGCAGCTGCGGCGGGCATTCTTTTACAGAGTGAATGTAACACATCACCCGGTAAAAATCAAATGCGCGCATCCCGGTGCGGTGCGGCAAATATTGTCAGGTTTTGCCGTATCCCGGGGGATAAAATACGCGCCGTCATTTTGACAGCGCATTGCGGTTCCAGGTAACCTTTTCCTATATTTTTTGTAGTCTATCACCTAAAAAGGGGGGACGCCCGGCATGACGCGGCAGATAACCTTCGTTAACCACGACGCCCTATCCGCGGTATATTTTGTGCTGCTGCTCTGCGGCTACGACCCATACGCGCCGCAGAAAGAACCCGGCTTTGTGCGGCGTATCGAAGGGTTTCGCGCGGTGCCCGGTGATTTTAGCGGCGATTTTTTTATCCACACGCGGCAGGATACCTGCGTCGCCTATCCTTACTGGCCCCGGACGGCGCTGCTGGAGAGCGCCAGATTTTATCTTGACGGCAGGCGGACGTTTGAAAACTTCGCCCATTACCGGCGGGCAACCTGTCCGGCGAAGGGCGCGGCGCGGATTTTTGGGCGTGGATAGAGGGTTTTCCGACGGCGCCGGCTATCGTGT
>JAQVWW010000206.1 GCA_028709505.1 Eubacteriales bacterium | reverse complement strand
TATCTTCGCCGTCACCGCCGAGACGGCGGGGTTTTATCTTTCGGCGCTGGTCATCTTGCTTTACATGTTCCTAATCATTAGAATGTTGGTGATGTCCCGCCGCACCTTTGACCGGTTCGGCAGCTACATCATCGTAGGCGTTATGGCCATGATGGCCTTTCATATCTTTGAGAATATCGGCATGGCGCTGGGCGTAATGCCGGTGACAGGCATCCCGCTGCCTTTTTTCAGCTACGGCGGCAGCAGCATGTGGACAAACCTACTGGGCATGGGGCTGGTTATCAACGTGCTGATGCGCCGGCGGCGGGGAATATTTAAGGAAGGTGAGATATTGTGAACATCGCACTCATCGCGCACGATAAGAAAAAGGACGACATGGTGAATTTTTGCCTGGCCTACCGGCATCGGCTGGCCGAGCATCACCTGTGTGCCACCGGCACCACCGGCAATCTGGTAGCCGAGGCCACAGGGCTGGACGTCCATTGCTTTTTGTCCGGCCCGCTGGGCGGCGACCAGCAGATAGGTTCGCTGGTGGCCTATAACCGGCTGGATTTAATCATCTTTCTGCGCGATCCGCTGACCGCCCAACCCCACGAGCCCGACGTTTCGGCGCTGCTGCGGCTGTGCGACGTGCACAACATACCGCTGGCCACCAACCTGGCCACCGCCGAAGCGCTGCTGTCGGCGGTGCGCGCCGGCGATCTGCAGTGGCGCGAGATCGTCAACCCGCCCGAGGAGGCGCTCAAGGCATATTAACCGGGCGGTTACCCGGCGGATATACGCGGCGGGAAATACCGCTGCGCAGCAAAAGAGGACGCCAAAAAGCCAACTTTTTGACGCCCGTAGGGACAGGAGGAAGAATATGGACCAACAGATGGAGCAATATGCGAATCTTATAGTGCGCGAGGGCGTCAACGTACAGCCGGGGCAGACGATGGTGGTCAACGCGCCGGTGCAGTGCGCCGCGTTTGCCCAGGCGCTGTGCCGGCAGGCCTATCAGGCCGGCGCCGCCGAAGCGGTGGTGTTTTGGAGCGACGAGGTAGTCAACAAAATAAAGCTGCAGTACGCATCCGACGACGTTATCGGCGACGTGCCCCAGTGGTTTGTAGACCGGGCGACACACTACGTGCAAAAGGGCGCCTGCTTTGTCAGCATATCGGCCAACGACCCGGAGCTGCTAAAGGACGTGGACCCGGCCAAGATGGCCCTTATGAGCAAGGTTACCCGCCAAGCGCTGCAGGAATACCGCAAATACCTGATGACAAACCAAGGCTGCTGGTGCGTTACCGCCATGGCCACGGCGCCCTGGGCAAAAAAAGTGTTCCCCGGCCTGGGCGAGCAGCAGGCGGTGGATAAGCTGTGGCAGGCCATCCTGCAGGCCAGCCGCGCCGACGGCGACGACCCGGTGGGCGACTGGAGCCGGCACGTGCAGAGTATGAAAACCCGCGTGGATAAGCTCAACGCCCACCACTTTGACGCGTTGCACATGACCGGCGCCAACGGCACCGATCTGCGCATCGGCCTGGCCGACGACCATATCTGGTGCGGCGGACGGGAAGAGAGCGCCAAGGGCATTTTGTTCTCGGCCAATATCCCGTCGGAGGAAGTGTTCACGGCGCCCCACGCCCGCCGTGTCGACGGTAAAGTGGTAAGCACGATGCCCCTTATCTATAACGGCGTCATGATAGACGGTTTTTCGTTCACTTTTAAAGACGGCGAGGTGGTGGATTTTGCCGCCCGCGAAGGATACGATACGCTCAAATTGCTGTTGGATACCGACGAAGGCTCGCTGCGCATCGGCGAGGTGGCGCTGGTGCCCTACGATTCGCCCATCCGCCAGACAGGCATCCTGTTCTACAATACGCTGTTCGACGAAAACGCGTCCTGCCACCTGGCGTTGGGCGATGGCTACGCCACGTGCATCGGCGGTGAAGACCGTACCGACGCGGCGCTGGAACAAAAGGGCTTAAACCGATCGCTGTCGCATGTGGATTTCATGGTGGGCGCGGCGGATACGCGCATTACCGGCATCAAAGGCGACGTCGAAATCCCGGTGTTCGAGCAGGGCAACTGGGTCATATAGCGCCGGCGGCAAAGGCGTTGCCAAACGCCGGGGGCTATGATACAATAAGCGAAACGCAATGACGAAGGAAAGTACCGTAAGCAAAGCGGATGAGCAGAGAACACGCGCCGCCGGCTGAAAGCGCGTGCATACCGGCCTTACGGGAAGTTCCCTTTTGAGCGGCTTGCTGAACTGCGCGACGGCGCATGCGTAGGCAATGCCGGGGCCGCACCGTTATGCGCGGCGGACACAAGGCCGATGCAGGCTTGCATCGGTGAATTTGGGTGGTACAGCGGTTCTTCGCCCCATGGGGCGGAGAACCTTTTTGTTTTGCAAATAGTGGAAAGGAAAGTGATACAATGCTGGAGCAACTGATGCGCATTTACGCCGAGGCCGTCTCGGCGCTGGAAACATCGCGTAAAAGCGAAGACGTGGACGCGTTAAAGCAGCGGATATTGGGCAAAAAAGGTGAGCTGACGCAGATTCTGCGGGGCATGGGCGCACTCAGCGCCGAGGAGCGGCCCAAAATCGGCCAGAAGGTCAACGAATACCGAGACCTGCTGGATCAAGCCATCGCCCAGCGCCAGGAGGAGTTGAAGGCCCAGGCCAAAGCGCTGCGCATGGAACAGGAACACATCGACGTGACGATGCCGGCTAAGCTGCCCGAGACGGGCCGCTTGCACCCGCTGACGGTGGTGCGCGAAGAGCTGGAGGACATCTTCATCGGCATGGGCTTCGAGGTGGCCGAAGGGCCCGAGGTGGAGCTGGATTATTTCAACTTCGAGCTGCTAAACCTGCCCAAAAACCACCCGGCGCGGGACATGCAGGATTCGTTCTACATCAACGACACGATGCTGCTGCGCACACACACGTCGCCGGTGCAGGCCCGCGTCATGACGACGCGCCGGCCGCCCATCCGTATCATCTGCCCCGGGCGCGTATACCGCGTGGACGAGGTGGACGCCACGCATTCGCCGGTGTTCCACCAAATTGAGGGGCTGGTTGTCGATAAGGGCATCAACATGAGTCATCTGAAGGGCACGTTGGATATCTTTGCCAAGGAGTTCTATGGTGAGGACACGCGTACGCGCTTTCGGCCGTCGTTCTTCCCGTTCACCGAGCCGTCGGCCGAGCTGGACATCTCGTGCTACGTGTGCGACGGGCACGACGAGAATTGCCGCGTCTGCAAGGGCACCGGCTGGGTCGAGCTGCTGGGCTGCGGCGTCGTCAACCCCAAAGTGCTTGCGCTGTGCGGCATCGACGCCGACGAATACAGCGGCTTCGCCTTTGGCATGGGGCTGGACCGCGTCGCCGTCAGCCGCTACGGCGTGTCGGACTTGCGCACGTTCTTCGAGAACGACATCCGGTTCCTGGCGCAGATTTGAGGAGGGCACATGAAAGCATCGTTAAAATGGCTAAAAGAGTATGTGGACATCCCGGCAGGCGTGGACGAGTTCGCCGCGCGGATGGTGATGAGCGGATCCGAGGTGGAGAGCATCGAGCCGCTGGATAAAGGCATGGATCGCGTCGTCGTGGCCCGCATCGCGAAGATGGAGCCCCACCCCGACGCCGACCGGCTGCGGCTGTG
>JAQVWW010000205.1 GCA_028709505.1 Eubacteriales bacterium | reverse complement strand
GGCAAAGCGAGGCCGTCAAAGCCGTTTCCCGCGCCATCCGCCGGGCCCGCGCCGGCCTGAAAGACCCCAAGCGCCCCATCGGTTCGTTCATCTTTTTAGGACCCACCGGTGTGGGTAAGACCGAGCTTTCCAAAGCGCTGGGCGAAGCGCTCTTCGGCGACGAAGAAGCGATGATACGCGTGGACATGTCCGAATATATGGAGAAGCATTCGGTGTCGCGGCTGGTGGGTTCGCCTCCCGGCTATGTGGGCTACGACGAAGGCGGGCAGCTGACCGATCAAGTGCGCAGCAAGCCCTACTCGGTCATCCTTTTTGACGAGATTGAGAAGGCCCATCCCGACGTGTTCAACATCTTGCTGCAGATACTGGACGACGGCAGGCTTACCGACGCCAAAGGCCGCACGGTGGACTTTCGCAACTGCGTCGTCATCATGACGTCCAACGTAGGCGCTTCCACCACGAAGGTGGCCGCCCGCATGGGCTTTGGCGGCAGCGATACCGCCGCTACCGCTGATTATGAGCGGATGAAGGAACGGATTTTGGAAGAGCTCAAGCGCACGTTCCGGCCCGAGTTCTTAAACCGCATCGACGAGATTATCGTCTTCCACGCGCTGGATCCGCAGCACGCCCGGCGCATTGTCGACTTGATGCTCAAGCGCGTACAGCAGCGCCTGGCCGAGAAGGGTATCCATCTGGATGTCACCGACAAGGCGCGCGACTTGCTGGCCCGCGAAGGGTTTGACGCCGAATACGGCGCCCGTCCGCTCAACCGTGCCATGCAGCGCCTTATCGAGGACAACCTGGCCGAGGAAATCCTTTCGGGCAACATCCGTCTGGGCGATCGCGTGACGGCCAGCGTGCGCAACGACAAGCTTGTCCTGCGCAAAAAGGCCGAAAAAACCGAGAAAATACCTGGTTAAACAGCAATTGGCTGTTGCATTTGCCCCCTTGTGCTGCTATAATGGCAGTATCTTGATAAGCTCTGACGAAAGAGTGGGTTATCCCACTCTTTCGCATTGTAATCTAACCGGAGGGTGCACTTGAACAATAATGTGGCCGACGCCGCCTGCGCCATCGTACAGCAGGCGCTGGAGAACACCACCTATGAGCTGGTGGATTTGGAATTTAAAAAAGAGCGCAGCGGCTGGAATATTATCGTATACGCCGATAAGCCCGAAGGCCTGACGCTGGACGACTGCGAAGCCATCACGCATCTGGTGGATCCGCTGCTGGACGCAAGCGCCGACGTGTCCGGCAAGCACGATCATCTCATCGTCTCTTCGCCGGGGCTGGATAGACCCCTTAAGACCACGCGGGATTTCACCCGGCGTCTAAACGAGATGCTGGACGTCCGGCTTTTTACACCGTATCAGAAAAAACGCGACATCGCCGGCGTGCTGACGGCGGTGGACGACGAACATATTTATTTAAAACTCAAGGGCAGCGATGCCGCCGTGGCTTTTCCCCGCGCAGATATCGCGCTGGCCCGGCTGCGCATAGAATTTGATTGAGGAGTAACGCATGAATATCGAGTTTATGGATGCTCTCAACGAGCTGGAAAACCAAAGGGGTATCAATAAAGACATCATGATTGATGCCATCGACGCCGCACTGACTGCCGCCTACAAGCGCAGTTTTGGCGACGCCCAGAATGTTCGCGTTACCATCAGCCGGGACACCGGAGATATCCATATCTATTCTCTGCTGCAGATTGTCGACGAAGTCGAGGATTCGGCCACACAGATAAGCTATGAAGAGTCTAAGTTAGCAAATCCCAAGCTGCTGGTGGGCGACGTGCTGGAGCGTGAGGTAAAGACCAGCTCTTTTGGCCGCATCGCCGCCCAGACAGCCAAACAGGTCGTCGTGCAGCGCATCCGAGAGGCCGAACGTAACATGGTGTTCGACGAGTTTGCCGAGAAGAAGGACGAAGTGATCACCGGCATTGTCAACCGCATCGAGCGGGGTATGGTATATATTACCATCGGCCGTACCGAGGCCAGCCTGCCCCTGCAGGAGCAGATGCGCAACGAGAAGTTCTATCCCAACGATCGCGTCAAAGTGTATTTAACCGACGTGCGCCACACGGGCAAAGGCCCGCAGGTGATGGTTTCCCGGTCGCATCCGGGGCTGGTCAAGCGCCTGTTTGAAATGGAAGTGCCCGAAATTCAGGACGGCGTCGTTGAAATTAAAAGTATCTCCCGCGAGGCCGGCAGCCGCACCAAGATGGCCGTCTCGTCCCGCGACGCCAATGTGGACCCGGTGGGCGCCTGCGTGGGCCAGCGCGGCATGCGCGTGGAGCGGGTGGTGGACGAGCTCAAAGGCGAAAAAATTGACATCGTACCCTGGGACAACGACCCGGTGGAATATATCGCCGCGGCGCTTAGCCCGGCCAAGGTCAGCATGGTACAAATAAACGATGCCGAGCGTATGGCCCGCGTCATCGTGCCCGACAACCAGCTGTCGCTGGCCATCGGCCGCGACGGGCAGAACGCGCGGTTGGCCGCCCGTTTAACCGGGTGGAAGATCGACATCAAGAGCCAGTCGCAAATTATGGCGGCGGCATCGCGCGCCGCCCAGGACGACGAGTTTCTCGACGACGAAGAGGAGTAACGAGGCATGAAGACGCGCAAAGTACCCATGCGCATGTGCATGGGCTGCCGCACCCGCCGGCCCAAACGCGAGCTGGTGCGGGTGGTGCGCACGCCCGAAGGCGAAATTTGTCTGGACGCCACCGGCAAAAAATCCGGCCGGGGCACGTATGTGTGCGCCGACAACCCCGTTTGCCTGGAAAAATCCATCAAAACCCGCGCATTGGAGCGCTCGCTGGAACACCCCATCGACGACACGCTTTACCAGGCGCTCAGCGCCGAACTGGCTAAGCATATAAAGGAAGCGCCGCATGTCGAACCAGAAGAGTAAGGGCCTGTTGGGCTTCGCCATCAAGGCCGGCAAGGCGGTGCTGGGCATGGGCATAACCGAAGCCCACGTTCGCCGGGGCAAGGCTTACCTGGTGCTGCTGGACGGCCGCGCGTCGCACAACACGTCCTCCTACGTCGAAAACCTGTGCGCCACGTACGAAGTGCGCTGCATTACGGTGCCCAGCGGCTTTCTGGAAGAGACCACCGCCCGTAGCAACCTGACGGTGATGGCGCTGACCGACAAGGGCTTTGCCCGGGCGCTACGCAAAGCATTCAAAGAACCCTAAGCGGATATTGATGACCGCATAACATAGAACCAAATCCTTTGGGAGGCCTTGATTAATGGCAAAAAACACTGTCTTAAAAACCACCGATGAGCTGAAAAGCTCATCCCAAGAACTGCTCAGGCGTATTCAGGAATCGCGCCGGCGGACCCAGGAGCAGCTCAACACGCTCAAGGGATTGGAAGAAGCGGTAAAAAACAAGCAGCGTGAGGAGAGCTTAAAACGGCAGGCCGAGGCGGAAGCCGACGCCCAGCCGCAAAGCGCAGCGCCGGAAACCAGCGCTGTGCCGCCGGTTGCAGCTGAACATACGCCCGAACCGACGGCGCAGCCCAGTGCCGCGCAGCCGCCGGCCGCCGCGCGCGCGCCGCGTCAGAATACCTACGCCGGCCGCCCCGACGAAGGGCGCCGCCCGGCCGGCTTTCAGACCCGGCCCGGCCCGCCGCAGAGCACCTATCA
>JAQVWW010000204.1 GCA_028709505.1 Eubacteriales bacterium | reverse complement strand
TACAGACCGTCGGCCGTGCGCGGCAAACCAATGAGGTATCGCGATGAAAGTGCTTATCATCATACCGGCCTACAATGAGGCCGCCAGCATAGAACGGGTCGTCGACGAGCTGATAGAGCAGTATCCGCAGTACGATTATGTTGTCATCAACGACGGCTCCCGCGACGATACCGCCGCCATCTGCCGGCGCAACGGCTACAACCTGCTGGATTTGCCGATGAACCTGGGCCTGGCCGGCGCGTTTCAGACCGGCATCCGCTACGCTTACGAAAGGGGCTACGACGCCGCCGTGCAGTTTGACGGCGACGGCCAGCACAATGCCCGGTATATCCAAGCGATGACTGCCGCGCTGCGGGAAAAGCGGGCGGACATCGTCATCGCGTCGCGTTTTAAAGAGAAGAAGAAGCCCTTCAGTGCCCGGATGCTGGGCAACACGATGATTCAGTTTGCCATCCGCGCCACCACCGGCGTGCGGATCAGCGATCCGACGTCGGGCATGCGGCTGTTCAACCGCCGGATACTGCGGCTGTTTTCCAGCAACATGAACTTCGGGCCCGAGCCCGACACCATCGCCTACCTGCTACGCTGCGGCAGCCGCGTGGAGGAGGTGCAGGCCGAAATGAACGAACGCACGGCCGGAGAGAGCTATCTAAGCCCGCTGCGTTCCATCGTTTACATGACCAATATGTTTTTTTCCATCATACTGATTCAGTTTGCCAGAGAGAAGGTGACATCATAACATGTCAGTACTGTTTCGCGTGATTCTGATTTTAGTGTCGGTGGTGACGGCATTTTGGATTTTGCGCAAGATACGCAAATCGCAGGTGCGCATCGAGGACTCCATCTTCTGGCTGCTGTTTTGCGCCGTGCTCATCGCCATGAGCGTATTCCCGCGCCTGGTGGAGGTGGCCGCCGCTGCCGTGGGTGTGGCGCTGCCGGTGAACTTTGTGTTTTTGGCCATCATATTCGTGTTGGTGATTAAGATTTTTTTGATGTCCATCAAGCTTTCCCAGCTGGAATATAAGCTGCAGGTGTTTGCCCAGCGTTACGCCATTGAGCACACCGACGCCCCGGCGAGCCGGCCTAAGGCCGGGCAATAGCCTTTGCGGGACGCAACGCCAAAAAAGAGGGTAGCATGCAGCAGCTGTCACTGAAGAAGAATATGATGTGGAACTCGCTGGGCACGACGGTATATTTGTTTTGCCAGTGGTTGACCAGCGTTTTGGTGGTGCGGCTGGTGGGCTTCACCACGGCGGGGTACCTGTCGCTGGCCATGAGCCTAAGCAGCCCCTTTTTGTGCATCGCGCTGTACGGCATCCGCAACTTTCAGGTGTCGGACTTGGCCCACACCTATAACGATCGGTCGTATCTTGCCGCCCGGATGCTGACCAGCGCCGTATCGCTGGCCGTCTGCGGCGGTTTTTTGCTGCTGCAGCCCTACAACGCCCAGCAGCGGATATGCGTATTTTTGTACATGGTATACCGCATCAGCGAAGCCTACGTGGACGTATACCACGGCATCTGCCAGCGGGCGATGCGCATGGACGTCATCGGCAAGTCGATGCTGGTGCGGGGCGTCGCGTCGCTTATGGCGTTTGTGGCGGTGCTGGCGGCTACCGGCCGGCTGGAGTGGGCCATATTGGCCATGGCGGCGGTGTGCTACGCCGTTATTCTGCTGTACGATATCCCTTTTACCCACCGCCTGGGCATACAGCCCGATGCCGGATCGGCCCGGCAGGTATGGGGGATGCTGGGCCGCTGCCTGCCGCTGGTGGTCAACGCGTTTTTGTCCACCGTCATCATCTCCATCCCGCGCTATTATCTGGAGCTGTACCACGGCAGCCAGGTGCTGGGCATCTACGCGTCGGTGGCCACGCCGGCCGTCATCATCCAGACGCTGGCCGGCTTTTTGTTCAATCCGCTTATCACCGTGTTCGCCCGGCACTATGAAGCCGGCGATCGCCCGGCGTTTATGAAGCTGCTGGGCAAGACGGCGCTGGCCATCGGCGCGCTGGCGGCAGCCGGCCTGCTGGGCTGCGCGCTGCTGGGCTCTGCGGCGCTGGGCCTGTTGTTCGGGGCGGAGATTTTGCCCTATGCGTACCTGCTGTACGCCGTGGTTCTCTCGTCGTGCCTGACGGCGTTTATCTGGTTTATCGGCGCCGTGTTGACGGTCATCCGCAAGCAAAACACGCTGATCGGCGCCAATTTGCTGGGCGTGGGTATTTGCCTGGGGTTATCGCTGGCGCTGGTGGGCCGCTATGGCATGGACGGCGTCAACATCAGCATACTGGTGGCGCTGGCCGCCCAGGCGTTGTGCATGGTCGGCTACGCATTTTATTACATTCCGCGCCGGTTCGCGGCAAAAAACTCCGGCGCGGGCTCTGTGCAGCAGTAGAAAAAGGGCCGTCGCGACCCTTTGCAGGACGTACAGCCCCCGCGGCGATATCGCGTTACGCGCAGAGAAAAAACAGCCCGGATAGGAATTCCGGGCTGTTTTGCGTTGCCCAAAGCGTTCGGGCTGCGTAGCGCAAAAGCCGGCCGCATAAAAAAACAGCCTGGAACGGAGTATTCCAGGCTGTTGGGCTGTTTGTTTACGCGAACGGGTTCTCGCCGTGGTACAGCATGCCGGCGGGCTGGTTGAAATCGACATTGTCGACGCCCAGCAATTTAAGCGCCGCGTACAGCGCCTTGCCCACGTGGGCAAAGGCCACGCCGCCGTGGTGCGGGTAGTGCTTGGCGATGAGCACGTGCCGATAGAAGCGGCCCATCTCGGGGATGGCGAACACGCCGATGCCGCCGAACGAGTGCGTGGGTACCGGCAGCACTTCGCCCTGGGCGATGTAGCTGGACAGCTTGGCCTCGGCGGTGCCCTGCAGACGGAAGAACGTGATTTCGCCGGGGATGATGTCGCCCTCCAGCGTGCCGCGGGTGATGTCCGGCTCCTTGTCCGGCTCCAGGCCGCGGTGCATGATCAGCTGGTACTTCATCGTGGGCTTCTGGATGTAGCAAGAAGGCGTGTTGCCGCAGTGGAAGCCCATGAATACGTCGGTGGGCTTGTAGCTGTATTTGCCGGCGATTTCGTCGGCGAACAGGTCGGCGGGCACGGTGTTGTTGATGTCCAGCAGCGTCGGCGGCATCTGCGTGGCGCAGCAGACGATGTATTCGCTGAGCGCGCCGTAGATGTCCACCTCGCAGGAGACGGGGATGAGCTGCTGCGTCAGGCGGGAATTGACGTAGCAGGGCACAAAGCCGAACTGCGTCTGGAACGCCGGCCAGCACTTGTTGGCAAAAGCAATGTATTCGCTGGCGCCGCGGTGCTGCTCGGCCCAATCCAGCAGCGTAAGCTCATACTGGGCCAGCCGGGGCAGAATGCCGGGCATCTTGTTGCCGTCGCCCAGTTCGTTTTGCATATCGGCAATAACGTCGGCAATGCGCGGGTCGTTGTCGTGGGCCTTGTAAGCGGCGAACAGGTCCAGCTCCGAATTCTCCTGAATTTCCACGCCCAGGTCGTATAGCGGCTTAATGGGCCCGTTGCAGGCCAAAAAGTCGTAGGGGCGGGGGCCGAAGGTGATGATCTTCAGCGATTTAAGGCCCAGTATAATGCGTGCGATGGGTAGAAAATCGGCAATCATGCCGGCCACCTCATCGGGCGTGCCCACC
>JAQVWW010000203.1 GCA_028709505.1 Eubacteriales bacterium | reverse complement strand
TTCCTAATCAACGGCCGTCGGGTGGACATTCCTTCCTACCAGGTCAAGGCCGGCGATGTCATTACGGTAAAATCCGCCAGCCGGGATGTTGAAGTCATTAAATCGCTGCGCGAAGGCGCTTCGCGCCCGCTGCCCAAGTGGGTGGACTTAAACGCCGACGCGCTGGAAGGCCGCGTTGTGGCGCTGCCGCAGCGCGACGATATCGATATGTCCTTCTCCGAGCATCTGGTGGTCGAGTACTACTCGAAGCTGTAATGCATTTGCGCGCAAGGCAAGGGGTATTACACCGATTTTCGACCAAAGGAGGAATAGCCGATGATAGAAATTGAAAAGCCCGCCATTCAGTGTGTGGAGCGCAGCGAGGACAACCGCTACGGCAAGTTCGTAATCGAGCCGCTGGAAAGAGGATTTGGCACCACGCTGGGCAATGCGCTCAGGCGCGTGCTGCTGTCGTCGCTGCCTGGTGTAGCGGTGACCAGCATCAAAATAGAAGGCGTGCTGCACGAGTTTTCCACCATTTCGGGCATGACTGAGGACGTCAGCGAGGTCATTTTGAACCTCAAGGGCCTGTCGGCCAAGCTGTATACCGACCAGCCCAAAGTGGTCACGCTCAGTGCGGTGGGCCCCTGCGAAGTGACGGCGGGCAATATTCAGGCGGACAGCGAGGTGGAGATCCTGAACCCTGACCTGTACATCTGCGCCCTCAACGAGGACGGCAGGCTGTATATGGAAATGGTTCTGGAGAAGGGCCGCGGCTATGTCAGCGCCAATATGAATAAGAATCCCAACCAGGCCATCGGCGTGATTCCCATCGATTCCATCTACACGCCCATCCGCCGGGTGAACTACGCGGTGGAGAACACGCGCGTGGGCCAGAACACCGAATACGACAAGCTGACGATGGAGATCTGGTCGGACGGCAGCATTGGCCCCGACGAGGCGCAGTCGCTGGCGGCGAAAATTTTAAGCGAGCATCTGGCACTGTTCATCAACCTCATTGACGACGCCGACAGCGTCGAAATCATGGTACAGAAGGAAGACGCCAAGAAGGAAAAAATCCTTGAGATGACCATTGAGGAGTTGGATCTGACGGTACGTTCCTACAACTGCCTCAAGCGCGCCGGCATCAACACCGTGGAGGAGCTGGTGCAGCGTAACGAGGAAGAGATGATGAAGGTGCGCAACCTGGGCCGCAAATCGTTGGAAGAGGTCGTCGTCAAGCTGCAGGCGCTGGGCCTGTCGCTGCGCAAGAACGAAGACTAGCGCGCTACGTAGAATAAGATTGATTCGGGGCTTGGCCGGGCAGTGACGCGGCCGGCCCGGCGCAATAGGAACATCACCTAAGGAGGAAAAAACAATGGCTGGATACCGCAAACTGGGCCGTAGCTCCGACCAGCGCAGCGCCATGCTGCGTTCGCTGGCTACGGACCTGATCTGGCACGGCAAGATTGAGACCACCGAAATGCGGGCCAAAGAAGTGCGTAAACTCGTGGAAAAGCTGGTCACCATCGCCGTCAAGGAGCACGGCAATGTGGTAGAAGTCCAGAAGACGGTTTTTAACGAGAAGGCGCAAAGCGAGGAGATTATGGTCAAGAACGACTCTCCGTCCAAGCTGGCCGCCCGTCGCCGCATTCTGTCTGTGCTGTATAACTATCAGATGCCCCAAAATGCCAAGGAGAGCCGCGCCGAGTATAAAGAGCGCGTCGCCGATATCAACCACCCGGTGATAGAGAAACTCTTTGGCGAGCTGGCGCCCAAGTACGCCAAACGCAACCAGGACAGTGGCGCCAAGGGCGGTTACACCCGCATTTATAAGCTGGGCCCGCGTCGGGGCGACGCTGCCGAGATGGTCATCATTGAACTGGTGTAATGACAGAACGATTTTGAAGGAAACGCGCAGCGATGTGCGTTTTCTTTTTTGTTGGCCGTCGTCCCTTGCACGCGGCGTGCTGCAGCGGTACAATAAAAGTTCAAAGACGCCGGGCGGGCCGACGCTGTGTGCGTCGGTACAGACCGGGCCGCAGTGCAACCGAATTGGCCGCTAAGCAAGCCCGTAACGAGGGCGCCATGCCAGATTGTTGCACGCATCTTTGCGACTGCCTGTTGCGGATGCAGCGGCGCACCCCCTATGAAAGCCCGGCCACGTCTTGCATGTGCCCACGCCGGATACGACACGAAGAGCCGCCATGTGTGGGAACCCGGATGTGCCGGCGGGTAAGATAGAAGGGTTGGCGCAGACGGGCAGCCGTGGTGCCAACGGCAAAGCCAAAGCAAGTTTACGTGCGAGAATGACTTACCGCTGTTTGGCTGATGCGACGACAGGGCCGGCCGATTGTTCGAAAAAGAGACCGACCAACCCGATGAAACGGATACCGCCACATGCTGTGCCCACGCCGGATACGACACGAACAGCCGCCATGAGTGGGAACCCGGATGCGCCGGCGGGTAAGATAGAAGGGTTGGCGCAGACGGGCAGCCGCGGCGCCGGCGGCAAAGCCAAAGCAAGTTTACCTGCGAGAATGACTTACCGCTGTATGGCTGGCGCGACGATAGGGCCGGCTAACGGTGCCGGGATACCGGTGCAATATCCGTAGGTCTGCTGCCCGAAAAGGATGCTGGACGGGCCATGCGGGCAAGTGGCCGGCCCAACCGCAGGCGCTTCCCGTCGCGAAACAAAAGAAAAGAAGGAGCCGCCCTTCGGGAACGGCACCAGGCTTGCGCCGAAGGTCGAACCGACCGGCGCAGAGCGATACCCGACGCAGGGGAGGAAAGATGGAATCTCCAATTGTGCAGACTGAAAAACTGACATTTACCTATCCGCAGACCGAAGGCGAGCCGCCGCAGCCGCCCGCGCTGGAAGAGGTGGATTTTGCTGTGCAGCGCGGCGAATTTGTTGCCGTGGTGGGCCATAACGGCAGCGGAAAATCCACGCTGGCCCGGCACCTTAACGCGCTGCTGCTGCCCCATTGCGGCACGGTTTGGGTAAAGGGCATGCGTACCGACGACGAGAAGAATGTCTGGGAGATCCGCCGCACAGCCGGCATGGTGTTTCAGAACCCCGATAATCAGCTGGTGGCCAACGTCGTCGAAGACGATGTGGCGTTTGGGCCCGAAAATATCGGTATCCCCCGCCAAGAGCTGCGCGTGCGGGTGGATGGGGCGCTGGCCGCCGTCAAGATGACGCAGTTTGCCGACAAAGCGCCGCATATGCTCTCGGGCGGGCAGAAGCAGCGCGTGGCCATCGCCGGCGTGCTGGCGCTGCGGCCCGACGTGGTGATTATGGATGAACCCACCGCCATGCTGGACCCCGAAGGCCGCCGCGAAGTGTTGGACGTTATTCTGGATTTAAAGCGCCAGGGCATCACCGTGCTGCTGATTACGCATTTTATGGAGGAGGCCGCCCGCGCCGATCGTGTGGTGGTGGTGGACAATGCCCGTATCCTGACCCAGGGTACGCCCCGGCAGGTGTTCCGCCAGCGCAAGCTGCTGCAGGACAGCGGCCTTACCATTCCCGCCGTCAACGAAATCAACGCGCTGCTGCGGGAAAACGGTGTGCCGATATCCGAGGACGCCGACTCCATAGAAAGGATGGCCGACGAGCTGTGCCCATTGTTATTGAAAAAGTAAGCCATGTGTATATGCCCGGCAGTCCGTTTATGACGGCGGCGCTGCGCGACG
>JAQVWW010000202.1 GCA_028709505.1 Eubacteriales bacterium | reverse complement strand
GTCCCCCTTGGCATAACAGGGCAGCAAACACACGTACTATGAACGCCCCCCCGGCAACCGCTCGTCATCCACCCCCTACCGGCCAAACCCCGAACATGCTCCTGCTATCGCTGCCCCACACGCTGCCAATACTCCCGCCAAAATTCTTCCCCCCGCACTCGCCCCCTCCACCCACCCCTTTGTTAGCCAAACCCCGAACATGCCCTTGCTACCACTGCCCCCATTCTCTACCAACTTTCCCGCAAAAATTCTTCTCCCGTATTTGGCCCATCTGCCACCCCCCCTACCGGCCAACCCCCAACCACCTCCTGCCCCTCTATCCCCGCTCTGTGCCGGCACTCCCGCAAAAAACCTTTCCCCGGCACTCGGCCCCTCCATCCACCGCCAACATCCACCCTAGGAGCGTGACGCCTTTGTTCTTTTTTTCCCACATCCTGCGCAACATCGCGCGTAACGCGGCGCGCAGCTTGCTGCTGGTCTGCATCAGTGTGCTGCTGCTGTGCTTTTTGGGCGCGTACTTTAAAAATATCGAACGCAACGAAAGCGCGCTGGCCAACGTGGCCCAGGCCATCCCGGTCAGCGTACAAATCAGCAACAAGGACGGCTCGGCCCAAAACGGCCTGGCCATCCGCACCGCCCGGCTGGACGCGCTGCTCAGCGCCGCCATAAAAGACCCGGTGTACACGGCGCTGGCGGCGGGCAATTTGTCGCCCGAACACCGTACCGAACCGGTGCAGACCTGCGATACGGCGCTGGTGGCCGCCAACAACATCTCCGCCTTTGCCTCGCTGACGGCCGCCGACATCGATTTTGTACCGGGCGTGGACGAGAGCTTTTTGGCCGGCGATGCGGCGCACTGCATTGTGGCCGAAAGCTATGCCGCCCAGCACGGCATCGGGCTGGGCGACGCTCTTTCTTTTCCGCTGTACGTGCATCAGTATAACGACGACGGCTTTTCATTCTCCTTTTATCCGGCGGGGGAGGCCGCGCTGCAGGTGGTGGGCATTTACCACGAAAGCCTGTCGGGCGCGGGCGCCGTCAGCCATGATATGCTTGTGCCGGTGGCCTGGCTGCGGGCCCAGGTGGAGGGCAGCGGCGGGCAGTTTACCTACGATTCGGCGCTGTGCCGCGTGGCCGACCCGCTGCAGCTTAACGCGTTTAAAGCCGATATGAAGAGCAAATATTTTACCGAAATCAGCGACGGCGCCCGGGATCTGCTGTCGGGCAACTCGCTGATCATCCACGATAAAGCCTTCGTTGAAGTTGCCACCAACATCGGCGGCAGCCTGGCGCTGTATCGCCGGTTTCTGCTGCCGGTCTTCGCGATGGTCACGCTGCTGTGCGTACTGGTGCTATTTTTGTTCCTGCGCAACCGCCGGTATGACATTGCCGTGGCCAACTCGCTGGGTCAGCCCAAGCTGGTATGCGGTTTGAGCCTGTTTGTTGAGGTGCTGCTGCTGGCGCTGTGCGCCTGCGCCGTGGCTGCCGGAGCGCTGCGCGGGGCGGCGGGCTTTGGCTGGCCGCTGATAGCAAAAATTACCGCCGGCTTTTTGGTCTGTGCCGGTGCGGGCAGCGCCGTGGCGCTGGCCGGCCTGCTGCGGGTCAATACGTTGGACTTGCTGACCAAAATGGATTGAGGTGCCCATGAAAACTCTGACTGCCGAAAACATCAGCTATACCTATCAGACCAAGTATCAAAAGGTCTATGCCCTGAAAAACGTTTCATGCACCTTTCGCAGCGGAAAATTTTATGCCGTCACCGGTCATTCGGGGTGCGGTAAAACCACGCTGCTTTCGATGCTGGCCGGCCTGGGCACGCCCGACGAAGGCGTCGTCAAAGTGGACGGCCAACCGCTGGACGCGCGCAGCGTCGAGCGCCACCGCCGCGAAAACGTGTCGGTCATCTACCAGGCGTTTAACCTGTTTCCCACGCTGACGGTGCTGGAAAACGTCATGTTCCCGCAGCAGATTGCCGGCCGGCCGGCCAGGCCGAGCAAAGAGCGCGCAGCCGACCTGCTGCGGCGCGTCGGCATCGGCGCCGATCAGCACAAAAAGTTCCCGTCGATGCTCAGCGGCGGCGAGCAGCAGCGCGTGGCCATTGCCCGCGCGCTCTGCGGCGACGCGCGCATCATACTGGCCGACGAACCCACCGGCAATCTGGACTCGGAAAACGGCGACCGCGTCATCGATCTGCTGATGGGGCTGGCCCATGAGCAGGCCTATTGCGTCGTCGCCGTCACCCACGACTTGGGCATTGCCGCGCGGGCTGATGTGGTCTATCGCATGCGCGACGGCCGCTTGGAGGCGCACGGTGATGAAAACTAGCATCCAGCATCTGCTGCGCACGCCGGTTAAAACGGCGCTGTTCCTGCTGCTGGTGGCGGCGGGGACGGCTTTGCTGGTGTTCAGCGCCGTACTGTGGACGACGACGGTGCAAAAAATGGACGCCGTCGAAGGCATGTTCACCACCATCGCCACCGTCACGCAAGCGTCCGACGACGTGGCCGTGTACAGCAGCTGGGATGCCGCCACCAAAACCTATCGGAATTTCCGCGCCTCGCGGTACAGCCGCGTGCTGGGTATCGACGCGTTGCTGTTTGACGGCGCCAATTACATAAACGGGCCGGAAAAACGGCCCTATTACGGCGCTTACCTGCCCGAATATAAAAAAACAGACACGCAATACGGGTTTGCCGATATGTTCTTTGTGGCCGAGTTTACGCCGCTGGAAGACTGTGTGCCCACCGAACCGGTGCCGGTCCAGGCGGTGCGCGTGCTGCACCGCACCGTGCCCGGCAACGATACCTTTTGGTTTTGCGACCACCACAACGATACGCCGCCGGCGCTGGAAAAGGGCAAGACCTACATCGGCTGCCTGTTTGCCGCCGCCAACGCCCATGCCGACGCCGCTTCAACGGCTTATACCGAGTGTTATCCGTGGATGTCCCCCGATTGCACGCAGTTTGACCAACAGGGCAACCCCGTTGACAACGACGTGGCGCCGGCGCCGGCCATGTGGGAAGAGGTGGGGCCGGACTTTTACAACACGGCGCGGGGCAAGGTCTGGCAAAACCTGCTGGACTCCATCTGCCGGCTGGATGAGACGATACCGGTGCTGCCCACCAACGCGCTGACGCTGCTGCCCAGCTTTCACAGCGGTGACGCGCTGCTGACCCAGGGCCGGGAGATCTCGGCGGCCGAGTTTGCCGACGGGGCGCGGGTGTGCCTCATCAGCGCTGAATTTGCCCAAAACAACGCGCTGGCCGTCGGCGATACGCTGCCGCTGCCGCTGTATTTTGCCAACCATCGCAGCGCACCCGGCCTATTGATGGGCTACGCCACCGGCGCGTTGGATTTCTCGCTGCTCAACAGCGCCGGCGACCTCTACCCGGTGTTTTCCCGCGAAGAATATACCATCGTGGGCATTTACCGCTATCGCAGCTTTTTGGCCGGCGGGCTGGGCGCGTCGGAGATAGGGCGGGACACCGTCATCATCCCCATGCGCTCGGTGCGGGCGTCGGATCAACACAACATTGCCAATTTTGGCCCCATGCAGGCCACCACCACCTCGTTCCAAATTGAAAACGGCACCATTGCCGCGTTTGACGCCCGGTTTGCCGCGCAGCCTCAGAGCAAACATTTTGAAATCCGCTACGACGACGGCGGCTACGAGGCCATCAGCGGCAGCCTGCAAAATACC
>JAQVWW010000201.1 GCA_028709505.1 Eubacteriales bacterium | reverse complement strand
CACCGGCACATCCTTTAGCTCATACAAAGCGCGATGAATGTCGTCAAAAAACCGTGCACCGCGCACGTCGATGCCCACTGCGATGTGCTCAATGTTTTCGCGCTTCTGGCACATGGCGATAAACTGAGGCAGCAGCATGGGCGGCAGGTTGTCTACGCAGAAAAACCCCATATCCTCCATATAGCGCAGCGCCTGGGACTTGCCCGCGCCGGACATCCCGGTTACCAATAATAGCCGCATCTTCTTTCGCATCCTTCCCGCTAGTCTTCTCCGATGATTCGTATTTCAGGCTCCAGCGCCACGCCGGCCGCGCGCAGCACGCCGTCGCGCACCTTGTCCATCAGCGCCAGCACATCGGCGGCAGTGGCATTGCCGGTATTGACGATAAACCCGGCGTGCTTTTCGGACACCTGCGCGCCCCCCACGCCGAGCCCTTTTAAGCCAGCCTGATCGATAAGTGCCGCGGCGTAGTTGTCCTGCGGTCGCTTAAACGTGCTGCCGGCACTGGGAATGTCCAGCGGTTGCCTGTCGCGGCGATAGGCGTTATATTCTTCCATACGGGCTTTTATCTGCGCCATATTATCGCGCTTGAGCAGCAGCTCGGCCTCCACTATCACCTCGTCGGTGTGGTGCAGCCGGCTGGTGCGGTAGCCAAAAGCCATATCGTCGTTGCTATAACTTTTGGTCAACCCGGTGTGATCCATTACTGTCACGCGGGATATGATGTCCTGCATCTGGCCGTGGAACGCGCCGGCGTTCATATAAACGGCGCCGCCCACGGTGCCGGGGATGCCGTAGGCGAACTCCATGCCGGCAAGCCTGTTTTCCGCCGCTGCCCGGGCCACCATCGAAAGCCGCGCGCCGGCCATGGCCTGTATTGTGTTGCCGGCCACCTTGACCGACGACATGGCGGTGCCCAGCACCACCACAGCGCCGCGAAAGCCGCCGTCGCGCACCAGAATGTTGGAGCCGTTGCCCATGACGCACATGGGCACGCCGCCTTCGCGGCAGGCCAGCACCGTTTCACGCAGCTCCCGGCTGTTGCGGGGCTTTATCAACACATCTGCCGGCCCGCCGATGTGAAACGTCGTATAAGCCGACAGCGGTACATCCCGCGTCAAAATCTCAGCCGGCAGCGCGGCGCTTATGCGCTCGTAGTAAGTCTGTTCCCCCATACAATACCCAAAACCCATCCTCTTCTAACTTTTTCATCTAGATATCATACCCGATTTTACCCCGGGGTACAATATGCGCTAGTCTCCATAAAACAACCGAAAATCCCATATGCCGGTCAGCAGCGCCTGCTCCACATCCTGCGGGTCTGTCTGCGTAAAGGGCTGCAGCGTCACGCCGCGTTGGGCGCTGTTGTATACGGCCTTGTCCACGTCTATCATTTCCTGAGTATCCAGCTCAATAACCGGGATACACCCCATGTTCTCCAGCAGCGCATTTTGCGTACGCTGGCTGGTCATCTCCTTTAAGAAGGTGGTGCACACATCGGTCTTTTCGGCCACATCGCTTTTACAAATAGCCAAATATTGGATATCCAGATAGGCGGGCCAATCGCCGGGCCAGGCGATCTGCTCGTAGACGAAGGTTTTCTCCTGCTGACGCAGCGCCTCCATCGTAATGGCGTGGGAACGATCGCCGATGAAATATGCGCAGCCGCCGGCCCGAAACATACGCCAGGCGGCGGGGTCGTCCAGCGCCGCCCAGTTTTCGGGCAGCCCCCGCTCACCGGTCAGGGCGGTGGCGTCGGTCTTGGCCAGTATGGCCGGCAGCCACGCCGTACCGCCGGCGGCCAGCACAACGGTGTTCTTTTTCGCCTTCGGGGCGTAGAGCAGCATGTGTGTCAGCAGCTCCTGCCCTTTTGTGCCGGCCGGCGCGCTGGTGCCGGTCAGCTCCATATTGGCCAACACGACCTTTGTGGATGCCATCCACGGCAACGCCTGTGGGCACTTCTGTAAAAAAACGTCGAAGGGCGCCCGTAGTCGGGCCACATCCGACACGTCTTCAAAATACACCGGGTCGCCCTGCCAATTGGACGAAAAGGACAGAATATCCGGCGTCTGCCCTTGGGAGAGACGCTCCTCGTATTCGCTCTGCGATAGCGTCTCCACCTCAAAATATACGCCGGCCAGCCGGCGCTCCACGCGGTTGGCGGCGGTATTGAGCGTGTTGGTCTTGCTGCCGTAAGGTGCGTTAAAGTTGCTCAGCTGCCACACATGCACCACGCCCTGGTAGGGCGAGCGGCGGGGGCTAAGCAGCGCTATCACGTCGTAAGGGCTGAGCTTATCGGTAAGCAGCGGCGCAGCGCATAGGAAAACCGCCAGTACGGCTGTCCACAGCAGCGTCCGCTTCCATTGCCGCTTCTTCACATCTACCCCTCCATAAGCACCTGCTGCCTATGGGCAAGTATATGTGTTTATACCACCGAATATCCCAGCACAAAGCCCACCGTCAGATAGATAAGCCCGGCGGCAAACAGCGTGCACAGCGCCACATCCAGCCAGCGCCGCCTACCCTGCCCCGCCAGGTACAGATAGATGGGCGCCGCGCCCATCATATAGCGTGGAAAGCTCAGCAGCCACGACGGCGAAAGCGACACGACGGCGAAGGCCAGCAGATAGATACCGTACGTGGGATGCAGCCGGCGCACCATATGCGGCAATACCGCCAAAAACAGCACCATGGTCACCAGCTGCGGCCCCCACATAAAGTACACGTGAGCGGCGTCGGATTGCCACAGTTGGCCGATGGTGATGCCGATGGACTGATAAAAAGGCTGCATCTGCTGGTACCAGTGCTGCTTTTGTATTTGCATGAACATCAGCGCGTCACCGTATACCAGATGGTTGATAAGCAGATAAACGCCCAGCCCCAGCGGGATGAGCAGTATCGGCAGACCGTCCTTGAACCACTGTTTTGTGTCACGCACAGCGCTCCCACCCCGGGGCAGCAGACGCTGGGCATACAAAAACTCTACGCCGTAGGACAGCGCCAGCAGCACGCCGGCATTTCGCGTCAGCGCGGCAAAAAAGCCAGCTATACCCGCCCATAGCCATCGCCGGCGGCGGATGAGCAAAAGGCAAAGTATGCTCAGCGCTAAAAAGAGGCTTTCGGTATAGGGGATACCTAAAAACAGCGCTGTGGGGAACAGCAGCAAATAGCGTACCGCCCGCATGCCGCCGCCGGGCTGTTCGCCTTCGCACAGGCGGTAAAGGCCCAGGCAGGCCAGATACAGCGCCGCCCAGGAGAGGGCCACCGCCGCCCAAAAATAGCTATGCAGCGCACGGCCCAGCAGTGCTGTCAGCGCCGGATATAGTGGAAAAAACACAATGTACAGCCACCCATCGCCCAGCGACGCGTCGGCGGTATAGCCGTATTGGGCAATGTGCAGGTAGTGGTGCGCATCCCATTTGGCCCAGATGCCGCCCATGTCGGGCAGGTCCTGGCCGGCCAGCACAATGGCCAGCGCGCCCAGCGCAAAGATTGCGGCACGCGTCAGCACCACCCAAATTGCAATATGGACCGCCGGCCGCTGCCACCACGCCCGCTGCGCCACCGGCAGGAACAATTCCTGCGTATCGCGCTTACGCAACCACGCAACAACAAAAAGCACCGCGCCCAGCACGACGCTCAGCGCGCAGAAAATTTGGCCGGCTATGGCAAGCACGTCAGCCATAGAGCCACTCCGGCTGCGTATAGAG
>JAQVWW010000200.1 GCA_028709505.1 Eubacteriales bacterium | reverse complement strand
CGTGACGTGACGATACTGGTCATCGGGCTGGGCAACTGGGACATCACGCCCGATTCGCTGGGCCCCCGGGCGGTGGGGCAAATTATGGTGACGCGGCACCTGATGCAGATGATCCCCGACCAGATTGACGAGCGTGTGCGCGCGCTATGCGCGCTGTCGCCCGGCGTGCTGGGCATCACCGGCATAGAGACCGCCGAAATTATCCGCGGCGTCGTCGAGCGGGTCAAACCCGACATTCTCATCGCCATCGACGCGCTGGCCGCCCGCAGCATCAGTCGGCTGGGCACTACGGTGCAGCTGTCCGACGCCGGCATTCACCCGGGCAGCGGCGTAGGCAACCACCGTATGGCCCTCAACCGCGAGACGTTGGGCGTGCCGGTGCTGTCCATCGGCGTGCCGCTGGTCGTATACGCCGGCACCATCGCCCGCGACGTCATCGAAAATTTAGGCGGAATGCGCGATACGCAGCGCATCGACGACGCCATCGAACAGGTGCTGCACGGCACCGATACCGAGATGATGGTGACGCCCAAGGATGTGGATCAGCTGGTGGAAGACACGGCGCGGATGGTGGCCACCGGCATCAACCTGATGGTACACCGCGGCGTGACCATCGACGAAATTGCGCGGTTTATGCATTGACGTCTTCTATGGTTAAGAATACCGGCTCATGCCCGGTGTGGGGCAAAAATTTGTTAAAGAAATCGGCGGCGCTCAGGGCCAGGCTGGCGGTATTGACGCACGGGTGAAAGCTTAAGCGTGCCGCCTGGCGAAAGTCTTCATCCACCAGCAGCGTGACGGCGTGCCGGGTATCGTACAGCAGGCCCAGAGGGCTAATGGCGCCGGGCGCCGTGCCCAAAAGCGCTTCCAGTGCCGGTGCGCTGCCGAAGCTTAAACGGGATATCCCCAGCATTTTGGAAATGCGGGCGGTGCGCAACGCCTTGTCTTGGCCGATAAGCAGCAGGTAAAAGCGCGTGCCCTGCCGGTTTTGCAAAAACAGATTTTTACAAAAGGGAGCGCCCAGCTGTTCGCCAATGGCCCGGCAGTCGGCCATCGTGTGTACCGGCGGGTGCTCCAGCCGGGTAAAGGCAATGGACAGCTTGCCCAGCGCGTCGTACACGCGCTGTGGGTCTTGCGGTTTCATAGGCGTCTCCTTTGCGATAAACGTTTGCCCGGTCAGGCCGCGAAAACCTTTTCGGGATGGGCGCTTTGCTGTAAAAAGATTCGCGGCCGGCCTGCGCATAAGAAGCTTGCAAACAGCGCTTTAGCGTTCCTATCACGCGATAGTCCTTTGCCCGCCATGCGTCATGGGCGCAAAGGGCCTGCCATAAAACAAAGAGTTTTTTGACAAAACAATCATATCCCAATTGGAAGGATTTGCATAATTTTTTATGCGTCGGCCATGCTAACACCATAGTAAGAGGGCAAGCGAGGTGAGGGAGGATGCGATACGCGGTATTGGCGGCGCTGGCTTTCTTTTTGGTCTGGCTTATCTGGGGCGGCACGCTGTACCTGCGCGTCCAGGCCGGCAACGCGCCCATCCGCATTAAAATCCGCTTCTCGCTGGGAGTCCTTCCGCTTTTTAGCTACCGGTGGCAACTGCCCGACGCCAAGGCTGAAGGCGCATCCTTTGCCGACGAGCCCCGGCCGCCCGAAGCCGCAGCCCAAAGCCAAGAGGAAAAACCGACCGGCGGCGCGGCAGACTCGGAAAAGAGACAAAAAAAACAGGCAAAGCGTCACTCTCTGGCCAAAAAAAGGATACGTGCCGCCCTATGGTTTTACCAGCGCGGCAGCCTGGAGCAGCTAAGCGCCCAGATGGACATCGGCCTTGCCGACAACGCTGCGCTGACGGCGCTGCTGTGCGCCGCAGCCTACAGCGCCATCGGCGCCCTGGTTGCGGCGCGGGAGAATGCCGCGACGCTGCGCAACGTAAAAATCACACCCCATTTTGACGCCGACGTATTCCGTGTGGCATTTTCCTGCATAATTTCCCTCCGGTTACGCCATATTATCGTTGAAAGCTTCAAGCTGATAAAGGAGGCAACAAAATGGGGACGCACCCTATCGAAAACATGATGGACACGACGATGAAGTCCATTAAGGACATGGTAGATGTCAATACCATTGTAGGAGACCCGGTGGTGATGGGCGACGGCACGCTTGTCATCCCCATCTCCAAAGTATCGTTCGGCTTTGTGGCCGGCGGCGGCGAGTATTGCGGCAAAGAAGGCCAGAAGAACCCCGAACCGCCGGAACATCCTTTTGCCGGCGGCGGCGGCGCCGGCATCTCGCTTAACCCGATGGCGTTTCTGGTCATCCATCAGGGCGACGTAAAGCTGCTGCCGGTGCAATACAGCTCCTCGCCCGAGCGTATCATGGACCGGCTGCCCACGCTGCTGGAGCAGTTGAAAAAAATGTTTGAAAAGGACGAGCAAGAACATGCCGGTAACGCGGGGTAAGCGAATCATAGCGGCAACAGCGGCGCTGGGCGCCGCTTTTTTGCTATGGCCGCCCGCGGCCACCGCCGATACGATGCCCGACACGTCGGCGGGCAGCGCCGTCGTTATCGAACAGAGCAGCCGCCGCGTGCTCTACGAGAAAAACGCCCATCAGCCGCGGGCGATGGCCAGTACCACGAAGATTATGACGGCGCTGCTGGCGCTGGAATACGGCGACGTCGACGATATCGTGACGGTGTCTAAAAACGCGTCGGGCATCGAAGGTTCGTCGCTGTACCTGGATGTGGGCGAGCAGCTGACGCTGCGCGATCTGCTCTATGGCCTTATGCTGCGCTCGGGCAACGACGCGGCTGTGGCCATAGCCGAACATATCGGCGGCAGCGTGGCGCACTTTGCCGACATGATGAACAAAAAGGCGGCGCAGCTGGGCGCCTGCGACACGCACTTCGTCACGCCCAACGGGCTGGACGCCGAAGGGCACGTTACCACCGCCTACGACTTGGCGCTCATCGCCGCCGCGGCCATGGAAAACGAAACCTTTGCCGAAATCGTGTCCGCGCAGCGCTACGTTATCCCGTGGGCCGGGCACGAATGGGACCGTGTCGTCGTCAACAAGAATAAGCTGCTGACCCAGTACGACGCCGACGGCATCAAAACCGGCTATACCAAAGCCGCCGGCCGCTGCCTGGTGGGGGCTAAAACCCAGGACGGCATGCAGCTTATCAGCGTTGTGCTCAACTGCGGCCCGATGTTTGAAGACAGCCAGGCGCTGATGGACGCCTGCTTTGCCGACTACGAGATGGTGGATATCGCCCACGCCGGGCAGCAGATGAGCTTTGCCGGCGTGGACGGCGGCGTGGAAAGCTTTGTGGGCGTCGAAGCGGCACAGGATATAAAAATTCCGCTAAACGCCCAGGAACGTGGTATACTATGCTATGAAATCGACGCGCCTGCGCGCCTGTCGGCCCCGGTGGAAGAGGGGCAGCAGGTGGGCAGCGTAACGGTGCGCCTGGACGGCGGCGCGCAGCTGCTTGAGGTGCCGCTGTGCGCCCAGTGGGACGTGCCCCGGCGCACGGTGCTGTGGAGCTTTCAGAATCTGGTAAAGAGGTTTTTGCATCAGCCATGGGAGAGGGAATCAGACTACAGAAATATCTTGCCGGATGCGGCGTTGCCGCCCGGCGCAAATGCGAGCAACTGATAGCCGACGGCCGCGTTGCGATAAACGGCCAGACGGTGGCCGCCCAGGGCGCTAAGGTAATG
>JAQVWW010000199.1 GCA_028709505.1 Eubacteriales bacterium | reverse complement strand
CTACCCCCGCGGTTTCATTGTCGGGAACAGCAGCACGTCGCGGATGCCCGGCGCGTCGGTAAAGAGCATGACCATCCTGTCCACTCCCATGCCAAAGCCGCCGGTGGGCGGCATGCCCTGCTCCATGGCCAGCACAAAGTCCTCGTCGATCTCGAATTCGCCTTCGATATTCTTCTTCTTGGCCTGCTCGATGAAGCGTTCGCGCTGGTCTATCGGGTCGTTCAACTCAGTAAAGGCGTTGCCCATTTCGCGGCCGTAAATAAACACCTCAAACCGCTCGGTTAAGCGCGAGTCGTACTTGGTGCGCTTGGCCAGCGGTGAAATCTCGATGGGATAATCGCAGATAAACGTGGGCTGAATCAGCTTATCCTCGCAGAATTCCTCGAAGAACAGGTTGATGATATCGCCCCGCGTATGCTCGTCCTCGTAATGCACGCCGGCCTTATCCGCCGCGGCTTTGGCCGCCTCGTCGGTATCGATGGCGTCAAAGTCCACGTGCGCGTATTCGCGCACCGCTTCCATCATCGTCATACGCCGCCACGGCGGCGCCAGGTTGATGGGCGTGCCCTGATACGTGATGTCGTAGCCGCCGGCTACCTCGAGGGCCACGGCGGTAAACATCGCCTCGCAGATCTCCATCATGCCGTAGTAATCGGTATAGGCCTGGTACAGTTCCAGCATGGTAAATTCCGGGTTGTGCTTGTAGGACATGCCCTCGTTGCGGAAGATGCGGCCCATCTCAAACACACGGTCAAACCCGCCGATAATAAGCCGCTTTAAATACAGCTCCAGCTCCACACGCAGCACCATGTCCATATCCAGCGTATTGTGGTGCGTACGGAACGGCCGCGCAGCGGCGTTGGTGGCGTGCAGGTGTAGCGTGGGCGTCTCTACCTCGAGGAAGCCGCGCTCGATGAGCACGCGGCGCAAAATGGTCTGTATCCGCGAGCGGGTGAGGAACGTCTGCTTAACCTCGGGGTTTACGATCAAATCCAGGTAGCGCTGTCGGTAACGCAGGTCGGTATCCTTTAGGCCGTGGAACTTCTCGGGCAGCGGCTGCAGCGACTTGCTCAGCAGCGTCACACGCTGCGCGTGCAGCGATTGCTCGCCGGTCTTGGTGACAAAGGGCGTGCCCTCCACGCCCACAATGTCACCGATATCCATCTTTTTAAAAGCGCTGTAATCGTCTTCACCCAAATCCTCGCGGCGCACATAGATCTGCATCCGCCCCTGGGTGTCCTGCACGTGGGCAAAGCTGGCCTTGCCCATCACGCGCTTGGCCATCAGCCGCCCGGCAATACGCACCGTCGTGCCCGCCAGCGCGTCAAAATTAGCCAGAACTTCGCCGGACTGGTGGGTTTGGTCGTAGGTGACAATGGCAAAAGGGTCCTGCCCGCTCTGCTTGAGCGCATCCAGCTTCTCCCGTCGTACTTTGAGCACCTCGCCCAGCCTGGCCAGCTCGTCGCGAGTTTGATCATTTGTTTGCATCAATATTTCCCCTAATCGTTGACTTGTAAAATTTCCAGCTTCTTCTGTCCGCCGGGCGCTTCCACCTCAACCACCTCGCCGATGGCTTTGTTAACCAGCGCCGCGCCAATGGGCGATTCGTTGGAGATACGCCCGGAAAACGGATCGGCCTCCATCGAGCCTACGATGACGTATTCGGTCTGCGTGCCGGTGGCTACGTTTTTCACTGTCACCTTGCGGCCCAGGCCCACCCGGTTTTTATCTCCGCTGCCGGCGCTGATGATTTCGGCATTGCTCAGCTTGATTTCCAGATCGGCAATACGCCCCTCCAGAAAGGCCTGCTCATTTTTCGCATCATCATATTCGGAATTTTCCGACAGATCGCCCAGTGCGATGGCCTCTTTAATACGCTGAGAAACCTCCTGCCGGCGGGTGGTTTTGAGAAACTCCAGCTCCGCTTCCAACGCCTTGACGCCTTCGGCAGTCAGGTAATTCTTTTTTTCCGCCATAATATTTTCCTCCCTTGTTCCGTCAAAAATGAGATTTGCAGTATGCTATGCAATGTCTCCTCTTCATATGCAGAAATAAAACAATTGCCACCCCATCCTGAGAGGATAAGGTGGAATCTCATAATAAAAATTATTATATCCACCATGCCGTATAAAGTCAAGCTAACCTTGCAGATATCCTGCTATTTGCCGGCAGTTACGCAGCCGATATCATGCTTTTGCGTAAGGGAGATGAAAATTTGATGAATTCTCCGTTTCGGCATGCTCAGAGGGCTGTGCGCATTTGAAAAGAAAATCGGTTAATGCTATGATTGATTCATCGTTACCGCAAAGGAAGGAAGCGTAGATGTCCTATCTGTTCTGGTCAGACCCCACGTGGTCGCTGCTGCTTATCGGGCTGCTTGTCGGGCTTATCGCCCAATCGGCAGTCAACGGCGCTTACAACAAATATGCGCGGGTACCTTCTGCCGCCGGCTTTACCGGCGCCGAAGCCGCCCGGCGCGTGCTGGACAGCAACGGCCTTTACGACGTAGCTATCGAAGCGGTGCAGGGCCGGTTAAGCGACCATTACGACCCCCGCGCCCGCGTGCTGCGGCTGTCCAGCGCCGTGTACGGCTCTTCGTCGCTGGCGGCGCTGGGCATTGCCGTGCACGAGGTGGGCCACGCGCTGCAACATGCCCAGGGCTATAAGCCGCTGGCGCTGCGCTCAACGCTGGTGCCGCTGGCCAGCGTCGGCAGCAGCCTGTCCTGGCCTATTTTCCTGCTGGGTCTGGTGCTGAGCATACGGCCGCTGCTGTACGTGGGTATTATCGCGTTTGCGCTGGCGGTGGTGTTTCAGCTCATCACGCTGCCGGTGGAGTTCAACGCTTCGCTCCGGGCGCTGACGCTGCTCAACGACGGCGGCTACCTGACGCAGTCCGAGCAAGCCGGCACGCGCAAGGTGCTGCGCGCCGCGGCGATGACCTACGTGGCGGCGGCGCTGGCGTCCATCCTGCAGCTGCTGCGGCTATTGATGCTGGCCGGCGGCGGTCGGCGCAGGGATTAGCACCTGATTTGGCGGCGCGCGGCCCAAAAGCCGCCGGCGGCCTGTTAGAAAGGCATTGACCCGTGCGGCCCCGTTTTTGCCGGGAGACCGACGCCTTTGTCATAAAATGTATAGCCGGGGCGACCCTTTGCCGGGACGCCTCCCTTTTTTATGCGTGACGGCCATAGCACTTAAAAAAACGCTGGACATCCGGCGTTTCATCTGCTATTGTGTGGATGGATATAGGCGATTGGCTTTGGCCTATGCCGCCCCGGGAACCTTCCCGGCATGTTTGATAAAGGAGTGATGCGCAGTGAAAAAAGAGACGGTGATTTTTTTATAGCAAGCTTCCTTTCGCAAGCAGCCGACTGATACAAACGACTGACACGCGAACGGCGTGTTTTTTTGTACCGTTTTTTAGGAGGGTACCCATTGAAAATAGATTTTTCCGCGGCACAAACCGATTTTTTTCTGCAGCAGATGACGCCCGCCGAGCAACAAGCCCAGCTTGCGCCGGCACGGGTTATCGCCGTTGACAAACAGACTTACCACCTGTGCGGCCCCGGCGGCCAGAGCGTCGGCAAGCTCAAAGGTTCGGCTTTCTACCAGCGCCCTGGCCAGGCGCTGTACCCGGCGGTGGGCGACTATGTGCTCACCCGCCCCAACGACCAGGGCGACGACGTTATTTACCGGGTGCTGCCACGCAAATCGGCCTTCATCCGCGCCAACCCCGGCCAGCAC
>JAQVWW010000198.1 GCA_028709505.1 Eubacteriales bacterium | reverse complement strand
TGGGCGACACGTCGCGGATAGCCGAGCCCCCTATCGAAGCCAACGAATACGTGCACCGCGTCATGCGCGTGCAGGAGCCTTTCAAGCAAGCCAACCGGCTGTTCCACCCCCAGGATACCATCGTGCACACCCCTTCGGGCAGCGTGGGCCCGCACACGTTCACCGTTATCGCCGGCCCTTGCTCGGTGGAGAACGAAGAACAAATCGTCTCGGTAGCCCGGTCGGTCAAGCAGGCCGGCGCACATTACCTGCGCGGCGGCGCGTTCAAGCCCCGCACATCCCCTTACAGCTTCCAGGGCCTGCAAAAAAAGGGCATTGAGCTTCTGTGCCTGGCCCGGCAGCAGACGGGGCTGGAAATTGTGTCCGAAATTATGAGCGAGGCGGATCTGGACTTGTTCGCAGAGCATGTGGACATGGTACAGTTGGGCGCGCGCAATATGCAGAACTTTTCACTGCTCAAAGAGTTGGGCAAACTGTAAAAACCTATCTTGCTCAAGCGCGGCCTCAGCGCTACGATAGAGGAATGGCTGATGTCCGCCGAATACATTCTGGCGGCCGGCAATCCCAACGTCATCCTGTGTGAGCGCGGCATCCGTACCTTCGAGACGTACACGCGCAATACGCTGGATATCAGCGCCGTTCCGCTGGTCAAGCGCCTAAGCCATCTGCCGGTCATCGTCGATCCCAGCCATGCCGCCGGTATTGCCTGGATGGTGGAACCACTGGCCAAAGCGTCGATAGCCGTCGGCGCCGACGGCGTGATGATTGAAGTGCACAACGATCCGGCTCATGCGCTGTCCGACGGCGCCCAGTCGCTCAACCCCGCCAGCTTCACGAAGCTGATGGGCAAGCTGGAGGTACTGGCCAACATCGAAGGGCGCGCCATGCAAAAATCCGACGACGGTCAGGAAATGCCATGGGACGCATAGTCGCCGGCGAGACGGTAAGCGTCCGCACCCGCCCCGCCTACGATATCCACATTGCGCCGGGGCTGCTGGGCGAGAGCCTGTGGTATCAGGCCGCCGTGACCGGCCGCGCCTTTATCGCCGCCGACGCCCACGCCTTTGACTTGCACGGGCGGACGCTGTGCGCCGGGCTGGCCGCTGCCGGCATCGCCTATGAAGTCTACCGCATAGCCGGCGGCGAGGCGGCCAAGTGCGCCGATATGCTCTTTGCGCTGGTGCGTGCGCTGGCGGCAAGCCGCTATACGCGCACCGACACGCTCATCGCCTTTGGCGGCGGTGTCACCGGCGATCTTGCGGGCTTTGCCGCCGCCACCTATATGCGGGGTATGCCATATGTGCAGATACCCACCACGCTGCTCGCCCAGGTGGATTCCAGCGTGGGCGGCAAAACGGCCATCGACCTGCCCGAGGGCAAAAACCTGATGGGCGCGTTCTATCAGCCCCGCGCGGTGCTCATCGACCCTAACGTGCTGGACACGCTGGACGATGCAAATTTTGCCTGCGGCATGGCCGAGATGATAAAATATGCGCTGATTGCCGACGCGGCGCTGCTGGCGCGCATTCAAGCCGCTGCGTCCCGGCAGCTTATCCGCGGCGACCTGCCCGGGCTTATTGCCCGCAGCGTCTGCATCAAGCGCGACTTTGTTGAGCAGGATGAACGTGATCAGGGCCAGCGCATGGCGCTCAACTTTGGCCATACGCTGGCGCACGCGTTGGAAAAGACGCAGGGCTTTGGCACGCTGCCCCACGGATACGCGGTGGGGCTGGGTATGGCGCATATGCTGCGCCTGGCCGGCACGCCCGGCGCCGATGCGGCGCTTGCCTGTATGGAGCGCTTCGGCATCCCCACCTATGCAGTGGATGTGGCGCCGCTGCTGAACAGCATCCGGGCAGATAAAAAATCCACTTCGCGCGGCATTACGCTGGTGCTGGTGCCCGAAATCGGCAGGTACGAGCTAAAAACCGTCTCCTTTGATGAACTTTCCGACGTGCTGGGAGGCAACGCATGAAGCAAGTCATTTGCCCGGGCCCCTTGCAGGGCACGGTACAGGTCCCCCCCTCCAAAAGCATAAGCCATCGCGCGCTGCTATGCGCCGCCTTTGCCCCCGGCGTCTCCCATATTGAAAATCTGGGCGTGTCAGACGATATTGCGCGCACCGCCGACGCGCTGGATGCCATGGGCGGACAAATCCGGCTGACCCGGCAAGGCGATCGCCAAAGCGCGCTGGTGCTGCCCGGGCAGTTTGGGTCGTTGCCCCGCATCGACTGCGGCGAGTCGGGCTCAACGCTGCGCTTTTTGCTGCCGGCGGCGCTGGCGCTGTGCGGCGGCGGCACCTTTTACGGCCGCGGCCGGCTGATGCAGCGCCCGCTGGACATCTATCAATCCCTCTTCACACGGCGCGGTATCCTGTGGCGGACGCAAAGAGACGGCGCAGTATGCGTGGAAGGCACGCTGCCCGGCGGCGGTTATGCGTTGCCCGGCGGCGTAAGCTCGCAGTTTGTTTCGGGCCTTATGATGGCGCTGCCGCTGACCGGCAAAGACTGGCACATCCGCGTGGAGGGCACGCTGGAGAGCCGGCCCTACGTGGAGATGACGCGGCAAATGATGGAACGTTTCGGCGTGCGCGTCGTCGCCACCGCCGGCGAATATATCGGCATCGCCCAGAGCTACCGGCCCTGCTCCCTTGATGTCGAGGGCGATTGGTCGCAGGCCGCCTTTTTTATCGCCGCCGGCGTATTGAGCGGGGATATTACCATCGGCGGTCTTGCGCACCGTACGCTGCAGGGCGACCGCGCCATGCTGGATGCGCTGACGCTCTGCGGCGCGGCCTATGAACAGACCGGCGACGGGTTGCGCATAGCCGCCTGCGCCGCCCCGCGGCCCTTTACCTTTGATATTGCTCAGTGCCCGGATTTGGCCCCGGCGCTGGCCGTCATGATGCTGCGCGGCGGCGGGACGCTGACCGGCTGCCGCCGGCTGCGTATGAAGGAGTCCGACCGCGTGCAGGCCATCGTCGCGCTGATCACGGCGCTGGGCGGCACGGCGGAGGAGGAAGGCGATGCCATCACTGTGGCGGCGCACCAGAGCTTACCCGGCGGCATCGTGGATTCGCACAACGATCATCGCATCGCCATGGCCGCGGCGGCGGCATCGGTGGTGTGTCGCGGCAATGTAACCGTAGAAAATGCCCAGGCGGTGGACAAATCCTATCCCGCTTTCTGGCAGGATTTTACTTCTTTGGGAGGTAGTCTGATATGAGCAGTCGTTTTGGTGAAAATTTCCGCGTGCAGTTATTTGGCGAGTCCCACGGGCCGTCGGTGGGCGTCACCATCGAAGGCATACCGCCGGGTTTTTGCATCGACCACGACGCGATAGCGCAGGAGCTGGCCCGGCGTGCGCCGGGCGGCGCGCTGACCACCGCCCGCAAAGAGAGCGACGCCTATCGCGTCGTAAGCGGTGAGTACAACGGCCGCGCCACCGGCACGCCCTTTACCGCCATCATTCGCAACACCGATACCCGTTCCCGCGATTATCAGGCAACCGCCCACCTGCCCCGCCCCGGCCATGCCGACTATACCGGCGCGATGCGCTATAAAGGATATCAGGACATCCGCGGTGGCGGGCATTTTTCGGCACGGTTAACTGCCGTGCTGGTCATCGCCGGCGCCATCGCCCGGCAGATGCTGGCGCGGCGCGGCGTGGCGGTGGCGGCGCGTATCGTATCCGTCGGCACCGTACACGATGCTTCAAGCGCCCAGTGGACGCCGCAGATGAT